>JANPMU010000025.1:0-11642 GCA_031427095.1 Sphingomonas sp. | reverse complement strand
GGGCGAACAGGTCGGCGAGCGGCGATATTATGACGAACGGCTGACCCAGTTCCTGCTGCGCTATCGCGACCCGACCCGCTACGGCGCCTGGCTCGACCATTATGAGGCGCGGCGCCACCCGGACGGGGCGGCGATCGTTCTCGCCAATGCGCTCAACGTCGTGCTCGACCGCGCCCATGGCGTCCCGCCGCCATCGAATGACGGGGAGGACGGAGAGGACGGGGAGGATGGCGTCGAAAGCGACGACAATCTGCCCGAGCGCGCGCTGGCCGAAGGACCCCCGCCGTCCACCGCCGAGTGCGACTTCGAGGAGATTGACGGCGAGCATCCCGAGCTGCGCGAGCTGCGCTGGCGGATCCGCGCCTGGAATAACCAGCCGATCGACGACGAAGACGATGGCGAGCGCGACTGGCGCGATCCATTGCTGACCCGCCGCCCGTCCAACCGGAAACCCGCCGGCCCGCGCTGCTGACGTTTGGTAAAGTCCTGAAGGTCGCACCCCCGTGGCGCGACTTTCGCGACTTTCCGGCGCAGCGCGGACCCCGCAATCGCCGCGCCTGGCAATGGCCGCGCCGAGCAGTGGCCGCGCCGAGCGGTGGCCCGCGCTTATTTGCCTCCGGCGCCGATCGCCGTTCCCGCGACTCGGCGGCCATGAAGCCACGCCATATTCACCCCGAACGTCATGATCGGCGCAAAACCGGTGCGGGCTTCGGGCGCGACCGGGAGGCCGCCGCGCTCGTTGAGCACGAGAAACCGATTGCCGGTCCGCACCACCAGGACCGAGATCGGTCCGCTGACCGCGTCATGGCCGAGCATCAGATAGAGATCCTGGGCGGCGAAGCCGAGCGCCTTGAGCGCCTGCAGCTTGACGATCGCCAGATCCTCGTCGTCGCCATAGCCGTTGGCGAGCGTTTCGGTGGCGGTGGCCCAATAATCATGCGCCCCATATTGGGTTGCATCCGATCGCCACGGGATCCGGCTGGCCATCGTCTGGACGAACGCGATTTGCTGCATGGCGGAGAGGTTGCGCGCTGGCGCGAGCAGCGCCTTGAGCGCCGGCGATATTGTGGTTTCGGTGTTGGCATGCCGCCATCGGTCCGTGAACCGCTCGGCCCGGACCGGGAGCGTCACCGTTCCGAACAAATTCGGTCCGACCGATGTGCGGGACGCCGAAGCCCGGGCAGTCGCGGTCGATGCGGCGGCTGCGACAAAGCGCGCGCCAAGCGGTTGTGCGGTGGCTGGCGTTGTCGCCAGCGCCAGCAGCGCGATCCCGCCGAACCAGGCGTGAGTCACCGCCGCGCGCCGCTTCGGACTATCTGTCATATGCGCTTCCCCCGACCGGCCGCGACGCGACCGCATTTCCCTTGTGCTCAAGGGAACATGCGTCGGGATTCCAGGGAAGATCGATCTAAACGCGGAATTAACCGTCAACGCCGAAGCGTTGCTTCAGCGCGATGGAGCGAGTTCGAAAAGACCGAACCGAACGGCAGTGTGACATTATGGCGGCAGGTTTTGGAACGCGATGGCGAGCGGGTTCACCGTGATTCAGCCCCTCGGCGGCGCAAATTGTTCGACGCCGCAATTATATTGTCGGCGACCAACCGTGGATCGCGCTTCGCGCCGGACCTGTTTTTTACGGACGAATTCGGCGCGCAGCACCAGGCCCTGGTCGCCGTCCGACAGCAAATTGCCGACCGCGTCGCGAACCTCGACCGGGCCGCTTTCCCCAGCGGCGGGCGCGCCCATCCGGCCGGCGGGAATCCATTCCCCGCTTATTTCGTCGAACCCATAATCGCCGTCGCTCATCGCGATATGCCCGTCATCACGGGTGCGCCAGGCAGCGCGGCCGGATCAATTCTTGAAATTCTCGAGCCCGCGGACGACCCCGGTCTTGGTCGACGGATTGGCGGCGATGACCTTCTTCTTTTCGGCCTTCGGCTTGCGCGTTTCCTTGCTCGATTTCTTTTGGCTCTTCGCCATTGCTCGTCTCCGATGATCGAGGCCGGACGCCTCGCCGCGCAGCCTATCCGGTTTCGCCGCCGACTGCGCGCAGTTTCGACAGTCGTGACCGAAATCGGGATTGATCAGCGCGTCACCGATCCGATGATCCAGATCGCCGACATCAAAAGCACCGCAAGCAGCAGCGAAAATGCCAGGACGTAGCGGACGACATGCGGCTTGGTCGCGCCGCTGGCTTCTTCTTCGCTCAGGTGCAGCTCGTCGCCATCCCGTTCCATCACCGACTCCTTATCGCAGGCCGTTTCGCGATCATACGCCGCAAAGGCGCCTCACCGCCAGCCTGTCGCGGCGCCACCGGTCAGCGGGCTGTGCAGCGGCGATCGTGCTGCTCGAGTCTGGCTGGCCGGGTCTAGCGATCGGCGGCGAGCCAACCGGTGAGGATATAGAGCAGCAGCGCCACCGGGCCGGTGATCAAAGTCGCGACGATCAGGCCAAGCCGGACAATCAGCACGTCGACCCCCGTCCAGTCGGCCAGTCCCGAACACACCCCCATCAGCTTTCCGCTCGAAGTATTGAGTATAAAACGTCCGTTCATCGGGAATCTCCTGAAATGGCGGGGTCAGGCGATCGCCAGCGGGCCGACCGCAGCGCTGACGAACAGAAGCGCACAGAGCAGCGCACCGGCGAAAGAAACGGCGATTTGACGGGCCGAGGAATAATCTGCGTACATCGGGTTCACTCCTTGATAGGCAAGCCCGTGATTGGGTTGCCCAACATAGAATGCAGGGGGTGTGCCAAACTGAAATTATCATTGGTTTTCAGTGTTAATTATCGACATGCTCGGTCGATAAAGTGGGATCTTCACCACCTGTTGGTAGATTACGCCCCGTGGCCGTTGGCCAGGATATGACTGGAACGACCGTTCTCGGAGCGCGATTTACCCGATTAGCTGCGGCGCTGATCCCGTGCCGCAGCGTTGCTCGGCACGGCGCTTGTCACCGCGCTGCACGCCTCGCGGCTGTCATAGCGCACCGGCATCATCGCGACTTGCTGGCAAGCGCTCGATCCGTCAGCGCAGCCGAGGAGTGCGATAATGAAACTGGCGGGACCCATGATGCACTCCTCAAACTCTGGTCAATCAAACCGTGAAAATGGCCAAGGTTCTGATCGTTTCGTGGCCGTCAATTGCGGCCCGCGTCGCGGCGTCCTACCTAGGCGGCGATGGCGAGCGCGGCACCCCCTGTAGAAAAGGCCAAGAGCGCGGTGGCAACGCTGCTGCGTTTCATGCCCCTGCTGTGGCCGAGGGGCGAAGGCGAGCTGAAGGCGCGGGTCATCGGCGCGGTGCTGCTGGTGCTCGCGGGCAAAGGCCTCGTCCTGCTGATGCCGTTCGCCTACAAAGCGGTGATCGACGGAATGTCGTCGGACAAGGCCCCCTTCGCGGTCGTCGCCGGACTGGTGCTCGGCTATTGCACGGCGCGTTTCGGTGGAGTGCTGGCCGACAATCTGCGCAATGCCTTGTTCGAGAAGGTCGGCCAGCGCGCCGCCTTCGCGCTGGCCGCGCGGGTGTTCCGCCACATCCATTCGCTGTCGCTGCGCTTCCATCTCGAGCGGCGCACCGGATCGCTGACCAAGGTCGTCGAGCGCGGCACGAAGAGCATCGATTCGATGCTCTATTTCCTGTTGTTCAACATTGGTCCGACGATCTTCGAGCTGGCTGCGATCTGCATCATCTTCGCGGTCAAGTTCGGCTCCGGTCTCGTCGCCGCGACGCTGGTGATGGTCGCGATCTATATCGCCTTCACACGGGCGGTAACCGACTGGCGCGCCAAATTGCAGCGCGAGATGAACGAGGTCGACAATCGCGCCATCGGTCGCGCGGTCGATTCCTTGCTCAATTACGAAACGGTCAAATATTTCGGTGCCGAGGAGCGCGAGGCGCTGCGCTACGACCAGGCCGTCAGGAGCTACACCACCGCTGCGGTCCGCAACGAGACCTCGCTGGCATGGCTCAATATCGGCCAGTCACTGATCACCAATCTGATGATGGCCGGCGCGATGATCTTCACCGTTTGGGGTTGGAGCGTGGGACGCTTCACCCCGGGCGACGTGGTGCTGGTCAACAGCCTGCTGATGCAGCTGTTTCGCCCGCTCGATATGCTCGGCTGGGTCTATCGGTCGATCCGCCAGGGATTGATCGACATGGAAGCGATGTTCGACCTGCTCGACACGCCCGCCGAAGTGGTCGACCGGCCCGGTGCCAAGCCCATCGCGGTCACTCGCGGCCATGTCCGGTTCGAGGATCTCCACTTTGCCTATGACCCCGATCGCCCGATTCTCAAGGGCATCAACCTCGACGTGCCGCCGGGCAGCAGCCTCGCGGTGGTCGGGCCGTCGGGGGCCGGAAAGTCGACCCTGGCGCGATTATTGTTCCGCTTTTACGACCCGACCGGGGGTCGGATCACGATCGACGGACAGGACATAGCGACGGTGTCCCAGAACAGTCTTCGCGCCGAGATCGGGATCGTCCCGCAGGACACGGTCTTGTTCAATGATTCGATCGGTTACAACATCGGATACGGTCGCGAGGGATCGACCCAAAGCGACGTCGAAGAAGCCGCAAAAGGAGCGTCGATCGACACGTTCGTCGCCAGCCTTCCGCGCGGTTATGAGTCGATGGTCGGCGAGCGCGGGCTCAAGCTGTCGGGGGGCGAGAAGCAGCGCGTGGCGATTGCCCGGACGTTGCTCAAGGACCCGCCGATCCTGATCCTCGACGAGGCGACCAGCGCGTTGGACAGCCGCACCGAGGAAGCGATCCAGTCGACCCTCGACGGGGTGCAACGCAACCGCACCACGATCGTCATCGCCCACCGCCTGTCGACCGTGGTCGGCGCCGACCAGATCGTCGTGCTCGACGCCGGGCGAGTGACCGAGCGCGGGACGCACGCCGAGCTGTTGCGTGCGGGCGGGCTATACGCGGAATTGTGGACGCGGCAGGCCGCCGAACGCGAGCTTGAGCAGGAAGCGGAAGCGGCCGAATGAGCCGCGCACCGCTCGACATCCTGCACCAGACCTTCGGCTTCGATGCGTTTCGCGGAGTGCAGCAACAGGTTGTCGACCGGGTGATGGCGGGGCAGTCGACGCTGGCGGTGATGCCGACCGGGGCCGGCAAGTCGTTGTGCTACCAGATCCCCGCGCTCGCTCGCGACGGGACGGGCCTCGTGATCTCGCCGCTGATCGCGCTGATGCATGATCAGATCCGCAGCGCCGAGGCAGTGGGGATCCGCGCGGCGTCGCTGACCTCGGCGGACAGCAACCGCGACCAGACGATCGACCGCCTCCACGCCGGCGAACTCGACCTGCTGTATGTCGCGCCCGAGCGCGCGTCGGGCGAGGGCTTCCGGCGGATGATCGACGAGATCCCATTGGCGCTGATCGCGATCGACGAGGCGCATTGCGTCAGCGAATGGGGGCATGATTTCCGCCCCGATTACCGGATGCTGCGGGCCTTGCTCGACGATCAGCGCGCTGTGCCGCGGCTGGCGCTGACCGCGACCGCCGACGCGCGCACCCGGGCTGACATCCTCGACCAGCTCGGCATTCCCCACGACGGCCTGATCATCGCCGGGTTCGACCGGCCCAACATCCGCTATCACATCCGCCCGCGCGACGGCCTGCCCGCGCAACTGAAGGCGCTCGCCGCCGATCAGCCGGGACCGGGAATCGTCTATGCCCCAAGCCGCGCCGGAGCCGAACGCATCGCCGAGCAATTGCAGACGGGAGGGCGCGCCGCATTGGCCTATCACGCCGGGCTCGACGCACCGATCCGCGCGCGCAATCAGTCGGCGTTCGTCGCTTCGGAGGAAATGGTGATGGCGGCGACGGTGGCGTTCGGAATGGGCATCGACAAGCCCGACGTGCGCTTCGTCGCGCATGCCGGAATCCCCAAATCGATCGAGGCTTTCTATCAGGAGACCGGGCGCGCGGGCCGCGACGGCGACCCGGCCGAGGCGTGGCTGTTCTGGGGCGCCGAGGATTTCGCACGGGCGCGCCAGCGGATCGAGAGCGAGGTCGAGCCTGACCGCCGCCCGGGCGAACGCGACCGGTTGAACGCGCTCGCCGGGCTGGTCGAAAGCGCGACCTGCCGCCGAGCGATCCTGCTGCGCCATTTCGGCGAGGACCCGCCCGCAACCTGCGGCAATTGCGACAATTGTATCGACCCGCCCAAGACGATGGACGTCACGCAAGTGGCGCGCAAATTATTGTCGGCGGCGTTCCGCACCGAAATGCGCTTTGGGGTCGGCCATCTCGCCGAGGTGCTGGCCGGCAATGACAGCGAAAAAGTGCGCGGTTTCGGGCACCACACGCTGTCCGTGTTCGGGATCGCATCGGCGGAGGAATTGGCGCTGCTTCGACCCGTCGCCCGCTCTTTGATCGCGCGTGACGCGCTGCGCAGCGATGCTTATGGCGGGCTGTCGTTCGGTCCCGGAGCCAGGCCGATCCTGAAGGGCGAGGAGACGGTGGTCATCGCCGTCCCGCCGCCGCGCCGCAAAAGCGCGCGGGCGCGGCGCGAGGAATTCCCGCACGATCCTTTGTTCGAGGCGTTGCGTGCGGCGCGCAAGGCGATCGCCGCCGAAGCGGGGGTGCCACCTTATGTCATCTTCCACGATTCGACGCTGCGCGAGATCGCGGCGAAGCGGCCCGGGTCATTGCGCGAACTTTCGCACGTGCAAGGCGTGGGCGAAGCCAAATTGGCGCGCTATGGTGGCGCGATGCTCGCCGCGCTCGCGGCCGCGTGAGGAGATGCACGATGTTCAAGCAGCTTGATCATAAAACACTGGTTTGTGGCCAAATCTCAGCTGCCGACATCGCCGAGGCGAGACGTCTTGGCGTCACCATGATCATCAACAATCGCCCCGACGGCGAGGATGCGGGACAGCCGACCAGCGCCGAAATCCGCGCCGCCGCCGCCGAAGCCGGGATCGCCTATCGCCACGTGCCGATCGCTCGCGGGATGGGCCCGACCGACGTCGAGGCGATGCGCGACGCGATGCGCGAGGCGGGCGACGGCAAGCTGCTGGCTTACTGCCGCTCGGGCAACCGCTCGACGCTGGCATGGGCGGTGGCCAAGCGCGAGGACGGCACGTCCCGCGAGGAATTGGAGAAGTGCGCCGAAGCGGCGGGGTTCAGCCTGGCGCCGGTCCAGCATTTGTTGTGAGTGGTGGAAGGCGACTCCCGCCTCTTGAACTACTGTTCGCTTAACTGTGCGGCCAAGAGGCCCTGCAAATAATCCGCTAATTCGGAAACATCAAAGTCACCCTGCTCCCAATGGCGATCCGCCGCCTGAAGCGCGGCGTAGTAGGGCACTCGGTTTTCCCGAATTCGCTCCGGCACAATCTTTTTCCCGGGAAGTAACTGTCCCGCCCTTAAACAAATCAGATAGTAGCAAGCGGCCCGGGCCGTCCGGCCATTCCCCTCTATGAATGGATGGATCCAGTTCATGCGCCACAGCGCATAAGCGGGCAATATGGTGGGGTGATCTATGATGTCCCAATTCTCATGAATCAGCGAAATAAACTGGTCCATGTGATTGCCAACAGTCGAAAAATGAGGCGGTCGAAGACATCCTACGTAGATCGGCTGCTCGCGAAACCGCCCTCCAAACTGGGCGATATTCGACACGGCAGCAGCATTTAGCGACCACAGGGTGTATTTATCGAAAGCTTCGATGCCCTTCCGGTGGCCTATCTCAACACAATTCGCGAGCAGGTCATATTGGCGGAGCAGGTTTTGCTCTTGGACGCGCGCGAAAAACTCCGGATCGTCGGCCTCACGGACCGACATGCTTTACGCTTCCAGTCGGATGCTGCGGGAAGATGCCCGGACTGAATCCTTGGTTATGAACTTGGAGTCAGGTGCATTGCCGAACGCAAAGCTGATCCGCTGCTCATGCAGTTCGGCCTCTGAAACCTTGCGGCCCTTGGCTGCCTTCAGAAGCTCCGTCAGCTTAGGGTCGGCCGGCGTGACGCCCAAAAACTGTTTCCTGGCTGCCATGGCGAATCTCCTTTGCGGAACAGTGGGGTTTGATTCCCACATCCGTTTCTGACGTGCAATCCGATATTTTATGTAAACGCACAGTGAGTCTATTTTGTGGCGTTCACACCCTATTTTAGAAAGTCACGCCCCCGTCCCGCCGACCAACAGGCCTTCGATCAGCAGGGTCGGTTGGCCGACCCCGGCCGGCACCGACTGGCCGCCCTTGCCGCAGATGCCGACGCCTTCGTCGAGCGCGAGGTCGTTGCCGATGCCGCGCACGCGGGTGAGGACCGTGGGGCCGTCACCGATCAAGGTCGCGCCCTTGATCGGGGCGCCGAGCCTGCCATTCTCGATCTTGTAGGCTTCGGTGCAGGAGAAGACGAACTTGCCGCTGGTGATGTCGACCTGACCGCCGCCAAAGCTCTTCGCGTAAATCCCGTTGGGGACGCGGGACAGCAGTTCCGCCGGATCGTCGGTCCCGCCGAGCATGAACGTGTTGGTCATCCGCGGCATCGGCGCATGAGCGAAACTTTCGCGGCGGCCATTGCCGGTCGGGGCCATGCCCATCAGGCGGGCGTTGAGGCGGTCCTGGAGATAGCCCTTCAAAATGCCGTCTTCGATCAGCACGGTGCGCCCGGTCGGGGTGCCTTCGTCGTCGATGGTCAGCGAACCGCGCCGCTGTCCGATCGCGCCTTCGTCGATCACGGTGACGCCGGGAGCAGCGACGCGTTCGCCCAGGCGTCCCGAAAAGGCCGAAGTGCCCTTGCGGTTGAAATCGCCTTCGAGACCGTGACCGATTGCTTCGTGAAGCAGGATCCCGGGCCAGCCGGGACCGAGCACGACGGTCATTTCGCCCGCCGGCGCGGCGACCGATTCCAGATTGACCAGCGCCTGGGCGAGCGCGACGTCGATCGCGCGGTTCCACACCGCCGGATCGAACAGATGATCGTAGAGATAGCGGCCACCAAGCCCGTGGAAACCGGTTTCGCGGCGCTCGCCATTCCTGGCGACGATCGAGACGTTGAGGCGGACGAGCGGACGGACGTCGGTCGCGACGAAGCCGTCGGCGCGGACGATCTCGATCACGCTCCAGCTGCCGAGCAAAGCGACGCTGACCTGTTCGACGCGGGGGTCGCGGGCGCGGGCGGCGGCGTCGATCTGCTGACACAGAGCGACCTTGCGCGCGAACGGGATCGCGCTGAGCGGGTCCTCGGCGCCGTACATCGCCTGGTTGGTGCGCGGTGGCGGTGCGCTGGGCGCGCCCTTGGCCGGATCGAGCAGGCGCAGGGTGGCGGCGGCGCGGTCGATCGCTGCAACGCTCAATTCATTGGCGTGGGCAAAAGCGGTGGTCTCGCCGCTGACCCCGCGCAGACCGAAGCCAGAAGCGGTGTTATAGTCGGCGGTCTTCAACCGGCCGTCGTCGAAGCCGAACGCCTCGGATGCGCGATATTGGAGATAGAGCTCGCCATCGTCGCAGGCGGTCAAATGGCGCGCGGCCAGACGGCGCGCGTCGTCGGGGTCGAGCCCGCCATCGCGGTAGAGAAAGGCGCGCGGGTCGGCGGTCATGCGCGGTCCGCCGGGCCGTCGGAGTCCGTGTCGGCTGCTCCGCCCGCCAGCACGAAGCGGCGGTCGCAATAGCCGCATTCGACGAATCCGCGCTCGTCGATGCTGAGGTAGACACGCGGATGGCCGAGCGCGGCGCTGACCGCGCCCGATCCATCGCAGGCAATTCGGGTCTGGGTGACCCGGATGATCTCGGGGGGCGGTTGCATCTGGAACCCCTAGCAATCGCCCCCCAAGGCTTCAATCCTCGAGTTTATTGATAGTCGGCGGTGATATCGAAGGTCGATTCATAATCGCCGTCGGGCTGGTTCGCGGCGACCAGGATCACCCCGCCGACGCCGACGTAAAAGGTCAGCGCGGTGGCATCAATCGTCCGCGTCGTCGCGCCATCGAGAAACATCGCCGCCACCGCGATGGTGTTGCCAGTGAGCGGATCGGTCAGCACGGTCGCGGGGGTCAAGTTGATGATCACTTGCTGATTGGCCGAGCCGGCACCGGCGAAATAGCCGCGACCACCCGGCGCAATCGGCATCGCGGTCAACCCGCCGGCGATCGAGCGCGCCCCGGTCGAGGGATTGATCGACACCGTCCCCGCGACGCTGGAAGAGACGACGGTGCCGAAGTCGAGATCGGTTACGCGGACGAACGACAGCGGGCGCAGGATCAGGACGCGACCCTCGGCCTGAGGAGTCGCCACAGTCGGCGCGGCGAGCGCCGGGGCGGCGCCGACGAAGGCGATTGCCGTCGCCAGCAGTTTGGAAAATCTGGTCATGCTTGTCCCCACATCAGGAAATTTCGTGGGGGGATTATGGCCGAAGACGTCTCAACGTGGATTCAACGATATAGGTAACGACCAGTTAAACCTCGTTCGTTAAGCTTTGGCCGATCGCGGGTCAGGGATATTGGACCGTGACGTCGAATGTTCCGACATAGGTACCGTCGACCTGGCTGGCGGGAACAGTGAGCGTCGCGCCGACGCGGAACTCGAAACTTTCCTGCCTTGCCAGGTTTCGCTTGTTTTGACCCTGGAGGGTCCAGTTACCCACGCTCATCGTCTCGGTCCCGCCGACCCGGGTGATGAGAATAGGAGCATTGGGTAGCCGGATAATCACCACTGATGCGCTTCCGGCGGCGCCGATGAAGGTCGCCGCAGTCGGCAGGCCGCTCAAGGCAATGACCCCACCGGTGGTGGTCATGACGTTGGCGTCGGGCTCGATCACCGCAGTCCCTGCGGCAGTCCGCGCGATCGTCCCGAAGTCGAGGTCGCTCTTGCTCACCAGGGTTAGCGGGTGAAGCACGCCGAGCTTGGCCCCGGTCGCCGCCGACACGGGTGCCGCCATCGCCGAAACCGGCGCGGACAGGGCACAAACGAGGATCGCGCGGCACGCAAAAGACAAGGCAAGCTTCATCACCCGCGACCGCTACAAGGTTAACGTCAAAATCACTTTGATATTTAAGGTTAACCGCGCAGCAACCATCACCGGCTTTCGCGAGGCCAAACGGGCGGCTATGCGCAAGACTATGACCAGCACCGAAGCCGCGATCCGCATCGAATCGCTGTCCAAGACCTACAAGGGCGGCAAGCGCGCGCTGGACGATGTCACGTTCGAAGTTCCGCGCGGGCAGATCTTCGGCCTGCTCGGGCCCAATGGCGCGGGCAAATCGACGCTGATCAACATCCTTGCCGGGATGGTGGTGAAATCGAGCGGGGCGGTGTCGATCTGGGGCTTCGACATCGACCAGCACCCCCGCAACGCCAAAAAATCGATCGGCATCGTTCCGCAGGAAATATTGTTCGACCCCTTTTTCACCCCCAAGGAAGCGCTCGAGATCCAGGCCGGGCTCTACGGCGATCCCAAGGCCGAGCGGCAGACCGACGCTTTGCTCGCCGCGATGCATCTGACCGACAAGGCCGATGCCTATGCGAGAACCCTGTCCGGCGGGATGAAGCGGCGGTTGCTGGTGGCAAAAGCGATGGTCCATTCGCCGCCGATCCTGGTGCTCGACGAGCCGACTGCGGGGGTCGACATCGAGCTTCGCCAGCAATTATGGGCCTATGTGAAATCGCTCAACGCGCAGGGCGTGAC
>JANPMU010000024.1:0-3619 GCA_031427095.1 Sphingomonas sp. | reverse complement strand
GGACGTGTGGTGATTGGCAATGGCGGGGCCGAATATGGCGTGCGCGGCTATGTCAGCGCTTATGATGCCGAAACCGGCGAATTGGCGTGGCGATTCTACACCGTTCCGCCGGCCAAGGGCGCCAAGCCCGACGGCGCGGCGTCCGACCCGCTGATCGCCCGGATGCAGGCCACTTGGGACGGCGACTGGAGCAAGTTCGGCGGCGGCGGAACGGTGTGGGATGCGATCGTCTTTGACCGGGATTTCAACCAGATTCTGATCGGCGTGGGCAATGGAACCCCGTGGGATCACCGCATTCGCTCGAATGGCAAGGGCGATAATCTGTTCCTGTCTTCAGTCGTCGCGCTCGACGCGGATAGCGGCGCATATAAATGGCATTATCAGGGGACGCCTGGCGAAAGCTGGGATTTCACCCAGACCCAGCCGATCATCCTCGCCGCACTCAAAATCGACGGCCGCGAGCGCAAAGTCATGATGCAGGCGCCCAAGAACGGCTTTTTCTATGTGATCGACCGTGCCGACGGCAAGCTGATCTCGGCCAGGAATTTCGTTCCGCAGAACTGGACGTCGGGGGTCGACATGAAGACCGGCCGGCCGATCGAAAAGCCTGGCGCACGATATGAGAAAGCGGCCTTCCTTGCCTCTCCGTCGGGCCATGGCGCGCATAATTGGCAGCCGATGGCCTACAGCCCGCAGACCAGGCTGGTGTATATCCCCGCTCAGGAAGTGCCGTTCGCCTACCAGTCCGACGCGCCGTTCAAAGCCCGCGACGGCGGCTGGAATCTGGGTGTCAACTTGGCGATCAACACTTTGCCCGACGACGCCGCCGGACTGAAGGCCATTCGTGCCATCCTCAAGGGTTATCTGATCGCGTGGGATCCCGTCCAGCAGAAGGAAATGTGGCGGGTCGATCTCGGCGGACCGTGGAATGGCGGAGTTCTGGCCAGCGCCGGCGGGCTGGTCTTCCAGGGCAACGCCAAGGGCGAATTCAACGCCTTCACCGCCGACAGCGGGCGCAAGCTGTGGTCATTCGACACCAGGATCGGGATTATCGCCCCGCCAATCACTTATTCGGTCAAGGGTCGGCAATATGTTGCGGTCATGGCGGGTTACGGCGGAGGATATGGCGTCGCCAGCCCGTTCACCGAGAACATGGGCCCTCGTCCCAATGGCCGCTTGCTGGTCTTTGCCCTGGACGGCAAGGCGCCATATGACGTCGTGCGGCCCGAACCCTCGCCTGCGGTCGTGGTCGACGAGACTTGGTCCCCCGCAGTGGTTGCAAGGGGCCAGCAAATCTTCGAGACGACCTGCTCGTTCTGCCACGGCGCAACCGCCCGGTCGTCGGGAGTGCTGCCCGATCTGCGTCGCTCGCCGGTGCTGACCGACAAGCAAGTTTGGCAGGACGTGGTGCACGACGGTATGTTAAAGGACCGCGGCATGGTTGGCTTCGGCAAATGGATGTCGCGCGAAGAGATCGAGTCGGTCCGAGCTTATGTGGCAGGACGGTCACGCGTGCTCGCCAAGCAGGGAACCTGATGTTCAATCCGCCAGGAGCGATAAAATGAATGTGATGACTCAAGCAAAAGTCTCCGAAACCGATTTCGAGATGCTGATCAACGGCCAGCTCGTCCAGGGCAGTCGCACGCTCGACGTGGTCGATCCGGCAACGGGCGAAGTTTTCGCCAGTTGCGCCTGCGCTTCGCTCGAACAGCTCGACCAGGCCGTTGTCGCTGCAGCCGCCGCTTATCCCGCCTGGGCGGCAACCCCGATTGAGCAGCGCCAGGCCAAGCTGATCGAGATGGCCGAAATCATCGAGCGCGAGCTCGAACCGCTTGCGCGGCTGCTGACCAGCGAACAGGGCAAGCCACTCGCCGATGCGCTTGCCGAAGTCGGCGGCGCGGCCCATTTCTTGCGCCATTTTGCCGCGCAGACGCTACCGGTCGAGATTATCGAGGACAGCGAACTGCGCCGCGTCGAACTCCATCGCTCACCGCTCGGCGTGGTCGCGGCGATCGTGCCGTGGAACTTCCCGCTGCTGACCGCGATGATCAAGGTCGGAGCGTCGCTGCTCACCGGCAACACGGTGGTGCTCAAGACTGCACCGACCACACCCTTGACCACGCTTCGCGTGGGCGCGCTGTTCGCCGATGTCATTCCCGCAGGCGTGCTCAATATCGTCACCGACAAGAACGACCTCGGCGAAGCGCTGACCAGCCATCCTCTGGTGCGGCGGGTCAGCTTTACCGGATCAACCGCGACGGGCAGCAAGGTGATGCGCTCGGCCTCCGATTCGCTCAAGCGCGTCACGCTCGAGCTGGGTGGCAACGATTCGGCAATCGTTCTCAAGGACTGCGATCCCGACACGGTATCGCCATTATTGTTCGACGCGGCGTTCATGAACAACGGCCAGGTCTGCGTCGCGCTCAAGCGATTGTATGTCCATGACAGCCAGTACGACGCGATCTGCGCCAACCTCGCCGAGTCGGCGCGCGCCGCAGTTGTCGGTCCCGGCCTGCAACAAGGCACGCAGCTGGGTCCGGTCCAGAACCGGGTGCAATACGACAAGCTCAAGTTGCTGATCGAAGAAACGCGCGCCGAAGCAACGATCGTCGCGGGCGGCGACTCTCCTGAGGGTCCCGGCTTTTTCATCAATCCGACGATCGTTCGCGATATTTCAGATGATTCGCGGCTGGTTTGCGAGGAACAGTTCGGCCCCGTCCTCCCGGTGATGCGCTATTCCAGCCTCGACGACGTGATCGCGCGCGCCAACAACACCAGTTTCGGCCTTGGCAACTCGGTCTGGTCGGCAAGCGACGCGAATGCCGGCGCGGTTGCCATGCGCCTCGACTCGGGCTCGGTCTGGATCAACAAGCATGGCGACGTGTCGCCCGACGTTCCCTTCGCCGGGGCAAAAATGTCGGGCATCGGCGTCGAAATGGCCGAGCACGGGCTGATCGAGTTCACCCAGGCCAAGGTCATCAACTATGCCAAATCGGTGAAAGTCGATGCGGGCTGATGCTTGGTTGCGGGTAAGGTCAGTAAGCGCGCCTGATCCGGTCGCCGCCGAATATCTGCGTCGGGTGCCTTCAGAAGTGCGATCGGATCACTGATCCAGTTCGTCGGCGAAATTGTCCGACATGCCTTCGGACAGATAACCGAGGCCGGCAAAGTCTGCGATGTGACTATACCCGACGCGATCGCCCGACTCCCAGCGCATCAGAGTCTGGAACGCAGCGCTCGACGGATTGAAATTATACCACGGGCCAGCGGCGATCGTCGTTCCGCGCGCGGTGTAGGAGTTCCCCTGGTCGTCCTCGAAGCGGACATCGGCCCGCGTCACCAGCATGTCCGAACGCTTGGCCGTCATTGAAGCCGAGACGATCGGTCGGCGCTCGCCCCCGATCGCGAGGAACCCATAGTTGAACGGCCCGTATTTAACTTCCTTATTCTCGAACGACAGCCCGAGCACGAGGAAGGCGCCGAGATCCTCGCCGAGATTGACCTGGACCCATGTCGCGCCCTTGTTGCCCCAATCGCGCCGTGGGCCCCAACTCTTGTCCATTCCATCGACACAATCGATCACATATTGCTTTCCGCGAAGCGTCAGTGAGCCGCGCAT
>JANPMU010000023.1:0-5713 GCA_031427095.1 Sphingomonas sp. | reverse complement strand
GTAATATCTGGCGAACAGGTCCCCGGCGGCGACTGCCGGGGACCTGTTCGCGTTATTCAGATCCGATCATCGCGCGAAGAATGTCGGCGGACTTCCGCTTGGCGCTTTGTTCGCCACCAAACCCGTCATCCCCGGCGACCCGCGGCCCCACCTCGCCGAAGTGCGCTATTAGTTCTTAAGCGCGGCTAGGCGCGAGAGTGATAGGTCGATACAGAAGCGGCGCAGCCCCTTGAAAAACCAGGTCAGGAGACGAAGACGATGTTGGATCCGGAAAAAGAGTTCATCATTGATGGGGTCGCTCACGCGTATAATCTCCACCCGAGCAATTATGCGGACGTTCAGTCGGCGTTGCCGATCTCGGAGCTGACCTATCTGATCGGCGGAGCGGGTTCGCCCGAGCCCAAATATAACGTCCCGCACGATGTCTATGTCGACGACTGGTCACCGGAGGATATCGCCAACGTGCTGTTCAAGGAGACCGCGACCGATATGGCGGTGGCCCACACCCTTCCGCTTTATTGTTTCAAGGACGGCATGTGCTCGCTCGAGAAATCGGCCGAGTTCGTCGAGCGCTGGCCCAATCGCTTCCGCGCCTATGCCTCCGTCGATCCGCTGCGCGGCGAGCCATTGGCCGAGCTTGACCGCCAAGTCGATCTGCTCAAGCCGATCGGGCTCAAAGTCTATCCGACCAGCTGGAACGGCTCGACGATTTCGCAGTGGAAGATGAACGATCCGAAGATCGCCTTCCCGATCTATGAGCGTGCGCTCAAGCACGGGATCAAGACGATCGCCGTGCACAAGGCCGTGCCCTTGGGTCCGGTGGTCGCGGAAGATGCGTTCAATCCCGGCGATCTCGAAGGAGCGGCCGGAACCTTTCCCGAGCTCAACTTCGAGATCGTCCACGGCGGAATCGCATTCGCCGAGGAAACCGGCTGGCTGTTGGCGCGGTTCAGCAACATCTACATCAACCTCGAGGTCTCGAACATCATTCTGGAGCGACGGCCGCGGACCTTCAGCAAGATGCTGATGGATTTGCTCAAGGTCGGGGGGATGCCATTGATGGACCGCCTGGTCTGGGCGACCGGCTGCTATTTGGCGCATCCGCGCCCGACCATCGACGCGTTCTGCCGATACGAAATTCCCGAGGACTTGCTTCAGGATGCCGGGCTGTTCGGGCCGCTGACGCAGATCACCGATGAGCATAAGCGCAATATCTTCGCCAATAATTATGCGCGAATGAGTGGAATCGATATCGATGCGGTCAAGAGCGCGATCGCCGGTGACGAATTCAGCAAAGCGCGCGAACGCGATCCCAACCCCGAGCCGTGGAGCAGCTGCTCGAAATGGCCGGAGATCGAGCGGCAGCGCGCCGACGAAAAGCAGTTCGAGCCAGCGGAATGATGGCGAGCCAGGACTGCGCTCCGGTGGTGCTTGAGCAGGATATTCGCGCGGTCATCGACCGCATCAAGGATCCCTGCAGCATTGCCGCATCGGTGCCGATGGGGCTCGATGAAATGGGCATCGTCCGTTCGGTCGCAGTGGCCAGCGACGGACAGGTTGATGTCCAGTTGCGGCTGACGTCGCCATTCTGCGAGATGATTGCCTACATGCGCAACGAGATCATCGCCAAAGTAAGTGAGCTGCCCGGAGTCACTTCGGTCTCGGTGGGTCATGATTCCGGGCTCGACTGGGACCATGACATGATCGCTCCGGCGGCGCAGGCGCGGCGCCAGCGGCGCCTCGCGCAACTGCGCAGTCTGCCGCCGCGCTCCGAGTCATCGGCGCGCGCCGGTGCGGCTGATCGTGCCGCAGTTACGGCATTGGCCGAACTTGGCCACGATCCGCAATTTGGGAGACAGGATCTATGGGGCGTCTGAACGACAAGGTGGCGATCGTGACGGGCGCCGCCTCGCCGGCCGGGTTCGGCTTCGCGACGGCGAAACGGTTCGCCGAAGAAGGCGCCAAGGTGCTGATGACCGACCTCAAGGCCGAGGAAATTGCCTCGCGCGGCGCCGAGCTGCGCGCTGCGGGACTTGCGGTGATCGAGTGCGGCCACGACGTCACCCAGCAGGCGCAGTGGGATCAGGTGCTCGCGCTCGCGCTGGAGCGCTTTGGCAAGATCGATATCCTCGTCAACAATGCGGGGATCGTCGAGCCCGGAAGCATATCCGACGCCTCACTCGATAATTGGAACCTGCACATCGCGGTCAATCTGACCAGCGTGTTCCTTGGCTGCCAGACCGCAGTGCGCCAGATGCGCGTTCAGAACAGCGGTGGTTCGATCATCAACATATCGTCGGTCGCCGGGATTGTCGCATTTGAGGGCCTGGCATCGTACGTCGCCAGCAAAGGCGGGGTACGCCTCTTGACCAAGGCTGCGGCGCTGGATGTCGCGGCCGAAGGGATCAGGGTAAATTCGGTTCATCCCGGCCACCTCGACACCGACATGCTCGCAAGCGCTCGCGAGGTCGCACCCGAAATGGTGGCGGCAATGATGGCCAATATTCCGATGCAGCGGCTGGGCGAGGCCGCCGACATCGCGGCGATGAACCTGTTCCTCGCCTCGGACGAATCGCGCTACATCACCGGCGCCGAATTCGTCGTCGATGGCGGGCTGATGGCCAAATGAAGAGGCCTATTTGAGTGCCTGACCCAGATTTCCGGACAAGCTGAAAAAGGCGATGAGGCTCTGCCGCTTGGCGGCTGGTTGGCGACGGGATCCTACTGATCATGGATTTTATCAATCTTGAGTTCCATCAGCAGTTTGAGGATGCCCTCGGAAGTGGCGACATGTTCGCGCTGTTTGAGCGAACGCGAGAAGCGATCGAAATCTATCCCGACGATCCCGAAGCACGCTATCTACAGGCGCTCGCGATGGCGCGGTTGGGAGATCCGCATGCCGCGCTACGGCTCTACGAACGCAATCGGGTTGAACATATTGGTACCGAGGATGCCGCTGCCCTGAAGGGGCGCCTGCTTAAAGATCTCGCCGTTCGCACCACTGGAACGGAGCAGGTCGAACTATTCCGTCAATCGAGCCAGGCCTATCGGTTGGCACACCAACGGACTGGCGGTTTCTTTTCCGGAATCAATGCCGCAACGACAGCTTTTTTAGCGGGCGATGAGGGTGAAGCGCGCGAACTTTCTGCCGCTATCGGGCGACGATCCGACATTGTGCGACCACAGGATTATTTTGCTGCTGCATCGGGCGCTGAAGCCATGTTGATTTGCGGCGAGGTGGACGAGGCAACCGCATTATTCGCGGCGGCTCGCCGCCGTTCGGATGCTTCTCCCGGGCTGATCGCATCGACCGCACGGCAGGTGGGCCTGATCGCCAACCGGCTCTCAATTTCGAATGACCAGCATCTAGCGCTTTTGGCGTCGATACGGCCCACGCCCGTGATCCATTATTGTGGACATATGCTCGCGGCAAATTGGCAAGTCGAAGAGGAGCTTGCCAAAGCGATCAGTTCGATTCTCAGCGAGTTTGAAGTGTTGATCGCCTACGGCTCACTCGCCTGCGGCGCCGATATCTTGGTTGCCGAAGCCATCATAGCGCGTGGAGGCGAGCTTCATATCGTCCTGCCTTTTGCCGAGGAGGATTTTCTGAAAACCTCGGTTTACATCGGCGGTTCTGAGTGGTCCGATCGATACGCAAACGCCCGAAAAGCGGCATCTTCGATTACTTTTGCAACCCAAATGCGATTCGTCGACGATGACGAACAATTCGCATATTGCTCAAAACTGATGATGGGCCTGGCGCGCCTTCGCGCCCGTATCATGTATACCGACACCTTCCAGCTTGCCGTGTGGGACGGCGCTCCGCCCACCGGGATCGCGGGCACGGCGTCCGATTGTGCCGAATGGGCGCGCCAGGGCGGCGTGACCCGCATCGTTTCAGTCGCGCCAGACCGTCCATCGTTGAATTCTGTGGCCGTCGCCGACAGGCGAAACCGGCCTCGCCGGGCTCTTCGGTCAATGTTATTCGCTGATTTTTCCGGCTTTTCACGTCTTGATGAAGATTGTGTGCCGCAGTTTCTGGAAATTGTGATGGGGCGCATCGCGACGGTATTAGATCGCTATGCGGAGGTCGTCCTCAGCCGAAACAGCTGGGGCGATGCGATCTATGTTGTGATCACAACACCTGCACAAGCCGCTGAAATTGCGCTAGAAATCCAGTCGCAGCTAGATCCCGCCGCTCTGCAGGACGCCGGCCTCCCGGTTGATGGCGGAATGCGCATCAGCTTGCACTATGGGCCAATCTTTGAACATTTCGACGCCGTTCAAGGCGCGCGGACGTTCTACGGCACTGAAGTCACTCTCGCAGCGCGGATCGAGCCGCGGGTGCCGGTGGGCGCAATCTACACGACCCAGCCATTTGCAGCGATGTTTGACTCCGACCGCACCGACTATAATTTCGAATATGTCGGGAAAATGGACCTCGCCAAAAATTATGGGGTGCGCATTCTCTACAGACTAAGCGCGAGTCGCGGGTAGCCGTACGGCCGCTGAATGAACCTGCGAATATCCGCTGTCGGCACGGCAATGCGTCGAACCTCGCTGATCGAGTTTGGTCTCGACATTCAAAGCAAGTTAACAGATGATAAACGCGCACTGTTCGAGTCGCTTATGAGAAGTGCGTCATCATCAGGGTGAGCCAGCGGAGCATTTCGGTGACCCGGTAATGGGCTCCTTGAAATCGGTTCGATCAAGGGGGATTACCGTGTCCGGAACTGACATCTTCCTCTCATACAGCCGAGAAGACCGGGCCGCAGCCCGCCATTTCGCCGATTCATTCGTCCAGGAAGGTTTCAGCGTGTGGTGGGACGCCGCGCTGCGTTCGGGTCAAACGTTCGACGAGGTTATCGAGAAGGAACTGAGGGCGGCTAAAGCCGTGGTTGTACTCTGGTCGCCCCGCTCTGTCGCCTCGCGCTGGGTGCGAGCCGAGGCGACTCTGGCGGATCGACGCAACAACCTTGTTCCCGCCATTATCGAATCCTGCGACCGGCCGATCATCTTCGAGCTGACCCACGCCGCCGACCTCGCGAACTGGACAGGCGATACGACCGATAGCCGCTGGCGGGCATTAGTCCAGGATTTGCGTTGCCTGGTGCAAGGAGAAAACAAGGACGAAGAATCCGCTCAACCGGACGTCGCGGGGTCGGTTGCGAAACCGAAATCGGGCTCAGCGGCGCCCGCCGCCCCGCCGTCGGCGGACCGCAACGCAGCCGCCGGGAAATCCTTGCCGACTAATGCAGACAAACTCATGTTCGCGCCGTCGCGCCTTCGCAATACCCGCAGTGCGGAGCTCCTCGAGCCGACTAACCTGGAAGACGAACAGACGCAGTTTTACAAGCGGTCCGATGACTTCCGTCTACACGAAGGCGATAACATCCATTGTCTCCTGAGGCTTGACGGAGAGCGGCAGGAAACGAGGTTTGTCGTCAGCCCCTCCGGTCTGAGGATCGGCCGTACGACACCCGCCGACATCATCATCGCTGGTGCGGGGGTTTCACGCGCGCATTGCCTGGTCGAATTGGCCAGCGACCAGCTTCGCGTCTCGGATTTGAATTCCACCAACGGCACGTACATTGATAATGAGCGGATTGGACGCGCTGCGATTCTGGCAATCGGCTCCGTCCTTCAAGTGGGCAATGTTTCGTTCGAGCATGAAATCCGCACTCGCGCGGAAATGCAGCGGCAGAGCGACCCG
>JANPMU010000022.1:0-18624 GCA_031427095.1 Sphingomonas sp. | reverse complement strand
TCGACCGCGTCGGCACCGGGCAGGATCGGCGCGATGCGTGCTTCAGTGGTCGCTGGCGGCGCGGACTTGTCGGCGGCCTGACAGGCGACGAGGAGCAAGGCTGCGGCGGCGGCGAGGTAACGCAACATCAGTTTGCAAACTCCTCAGGCGGATGCGGCGATCGCCGTGTAGACGCTGTTCCTGGGCGCAGCGAAGATTCGCCGGACCATCGGTTCGAAGAACGCGAGCGGAGCCGAATTGTATCCCGCGTCGAACGCGGACTGATCGTAAATCTCGCAGAAGCGCGCGGTATCTTCATAATGAGCGTGGCCCCGCAGCCCGTCGCGCATGTTGCGGTCGAGCCCGAGGTAATGGAAGAAATAATAGCCCTGGAAGATGCCGTGGTTCTGGCACATCCAGTGAAGCTTCTCGTCGACGAACGGCTTGAGGATCGCGGCGGCAATGTCGGGGTGGTTGTAGCTGCCCAGCGTGTCGCCGATGTCGTGGAGCAGCGCCATCACGACATACTCTTCGCTCTCCCCGCCGCGGTGGGCGCGGGTCGCGGTCTGCAGGCTGTGCTGGAGCCGGTCGATCGGGAAGCCGCCATAATCGCCGTCGAGCAATTTCAAATGGGTCAGCACTCGGTCAGCGAGCTGTCCGGCGAAGGGGACGAAATGGCTGCCGATCGCCTGCCAGTCCTGCCGCGTCGCTTCGTCCATGCGGGTGAAAGTGGCCTGGTCGGCGGTGTCGTTCATGGCGGGGCTCCTCGAGTGTAGTTTATACTCCCGGGCGATGGCGGCAAGGGTGTGGGGCGTTCCCTCACCCTTGCCGCCTTCGGCGAGCCGCCAGCGCCGCAAGCGCGCAGCGCCCCCGGCGCTTTGCTATCCGAACGCTCCCGCAAGGGGAGAGGGACTGATTGTACTGTTGGGCTTCGCGCTGCGCTGGCCTATATCGGGCTTATGCGGATTTCGGATCAGCGGTCTTAGGCGTGGTGAGCGATGGAGCTCGGCTGGTGGAGTTGAGCTCGGCGGCGAGCGGTCCGCCGATCCATGTCGCGGCGCGGCCGATTCTCAAGGGGATCGGGCTCGACCAGCCGTTCTTCGACGACAAGAACCGCGCCTTCTGGGTGCTCCAGTCGATCGGTTGGATCGGTTATTTCATCCTCCGCTCGCTGTCGGGCCTTGCCAATGCGATGGGGCCGATGTTCCTCGTCCACACATTGCTGCTGACCGCGACGGGCTATTCGCTGACCCTGCTGATGGGATCGCTGTTCCGGCGGCTGATCACGATGCGCGCGGGGCTGACGCTGCTGCTTTCGCTGGCTGCGGTGATCCTTGCCTCGGCGGCGTTCTCGTTCATCGAGACGTGGAGCTATGCGACCTTCCTGCGGCCGGGATCGAAGCCTGTCGGGGTCGAATTCTTTGGCGCGATTCTGCTTGATTTTGCGCTGCTGACGGCGTGGTCCGCGCTGTATTACGGGATTAATTATTTTCTGCTGCTGGAAGAGCAGATCGACCAACACGCCAAGCTGGAAAGCCAGGCATCGTCGGCGCAACTGGCGATGCTGCGTTATCAATTAAACCCGCATTTCCTGTTCAATACATTGAATTCGATCTCGACCCTGGTGTTGCTCAAGCAGACCGAGCGGGCCAATGCGATGCTTGCGCGATTGTCGTCGTTCCTGCGTTATACGCTGGCCAATGAACCGACCGCACAGGTCACGCTGGCGCAGGAGGTCGAGACGCTGAAGCTTTATCTGGAGATCGAGAAGATGCGGTTCGAGGACCGGCTGCGTCCGCATTTCCAGATCGACGCGGCGACGATCGGGGCGCGCCTTCCGTCATTGCTGCTGCAGCCTTTGGTTGAAAATGCGATCAAATATGCGGTGACGCCGAGCGAGGATGGCGCCGATGTATGGATTTCGGCGACGCGCCAAGGCAAAGCGGTGCGGGTCGAGGTTGCCGACAATGGCGTGGCCGGGGCGCATGCGCTGAGCGCGAGCCCGTCGACCGGAGTCGGACTGGCGAACATCCGCGACCGTCTGGCGCAAGCCTATGGTGCGAGCCACAGCATTACCACCAAGACGAACGAACATGGCGGGTTCAGCGTTATCATTGAAATCCCGCTTCACAATGAGAGCAAGGAACTGGCATGACCATCCGGACCATATTGGTCGACGACGAGCCCTTGGCGACGCAAGGACTCAGCCTGAGGCTAGACGCGCATGACGATGTCGAGATCGTCGCCACCGCCGCCAATGGCCGCGAGGCGATCCGCGCGATCAAGACCCACAAGCCCGACCTCGTCTTCCTCGATATCCAGATGCCCGGGTTCGACGGCTTTTCGGTGATTCAGGGCCTGTTGGAGGTCGAACCGCCCTTGTTCGTGTTCGTCACGGCCTATGGCGACCATGCGATCCGCGCGTTCGAGGCGCAGGCGGTCGATTATCTGATGAAGCCGGTCGAGGAGGATCGGCTTGCCGCGACATTGGACCGGGTGCGGCAGCGATTGTCCGAGAAGCGCGGCGCGGGCGAGGCCGAGCGGCTCAAGGAAGCGCTTGAGGAACATGCGCCCGAAGCGGCGGAAACGCTGGCCGAAGAAAGCGCGGCGGAAGGGCCATTGTCCAACCGGTTCGAGAAGATGATCAACATCAAGGACCAGGGCCAGATCTTCCGCGTCGATGTCGATACGATCGAGCGGATCGACGCCGCCGGCGACTATATGTGCATCATGACCGGGGATAATACTTTGATCCTTCGCGAGACGATGAAGGATCTGGAGAAGAGGCTCGATCCGCGCCGGTTCCAGCGGGTCCATCGCTCGACCATCGTCAACCTCGACCTGGTCAAGCAGGTCAAGCCGCACACCAATGGCGAATGCTTCCTGGTGCTCAATTCGGGGGCGTCGGTGAAGGTGTCGCGATCGTATCGCGATGTCGTCGCGCGGTTCGTGCATTAGGGACGAACGATAGGGGGAGTATGATGGCCAGAGTGACCGGGCTGGGCGGCATCTTCTACAAGGTCGCGGACACTGCGGCGACGCAGGCGTGGTATCAGGAAAACCTCGGGGTTGGCGGCGAATATGGGGCGATGTTCCCGTTCAAGAAAGACGACCCCGAAGGCTTCACCTTGCTGTCGCCGTTCAAGGCCGACAGCGATTATTTCGCGCCGAGCGAGCAGCCGTTCATGATCAACCTGCGGGTCGACGACCTCGACGGGATGATCGCCGAGCTTGAGCCCAAAGGGATCGCCATCCTCGGTCGGCAGGACGAGGATTATGGGCGCTTCGCCTGGATCCTCGATCCCGACGGGGTCAAGGTCGAGCTGTTCCAGCAGCTTGGAGGCACCCCTGGCTGAGCGCCATTATCGCCCGAAGGTCAGAGTTTGAGTTCGCGGCCCACCGGATAGAGCAGGAAGCGCTCGTCGTAATATGGGGTGCGCTCATAGAACCAACCGAGGCGCGCGTCGGGGTCGGCAGCGAATTTGGGGTCGGTAGCGAGCTTGGCCTCGAACTCGGCCTTGAGCGCCGGATTGGCAGCGAGCATTCGCTCGGCCAGCGGGGCGATGGCATAGCCCTCGATATATTCGGTGCGCATCAGGATTTCGGGGTAGAAATTCCACGCGAGGAGCGAATCGCCGCCTTCGGGCTCGAGCATCGCCGCGGCGAGCAGGCCGAGCGGCTGGGCCGAGGGGATTCTCACCGAGCCGACGGGAAAGGACTCCTGCCGAAGGGCGTGGGTGTAACCCGCCGCGGTGAGCGGGACATGGCCCTCATCCGCCGCCTTCAATTTGGGATCCGACAGCCGGACCATGTCGACGCGGACGGTGCGCGGCTGGCTAAGCGTCTCGAACGCGATGCCGTGCAGCCTCAGCAGCGCGATCACCTCGGGCTTGGTCGCGGGCACCCACCAGGCGGCGGGCAAGTTGACGACTTTGTCGGGAACCTCGCCAAACACCGGCATTGCCTGCGTGATCGGACGGCCCAGCCAACGAACCTCGGTGCCGCCCGACGCCGCCGATTTGTAACTCTCGTGGGCAATGCCCTTGAAGGCGGGGATGATCTGGATCGGTTTTGGCGCGGCTTTCCACGTCAGCGTTTCGGTGCGCGGTCGGCTAGCGCGATCGGCGGCGATCGCGGCGGCGAGGCGCGGCCCCTCGGTCCCGACCAGACGCAGCGATTCCTCGACCAGCACATAGGTGCCGAGCACGCGCTGGCGATAGGGCTTCAATGAGTGGGTTTCGACCAGCACTGCCGGGATCCGTGCAAGGTCGGCATAACCGGTCGAGTAACGCGGCTGGTCGGCGCCGAGCTTTACGCCGTTGTCAGGAAGGCGACCGTCGAGCGCGTCGACATAGGGACCGGGGATGTGGCCCGCGCGGGCCAGTGCGGCGATGACCGCAGGGCGGTAGCGGCCGTCAAGCCAGCGACCGATCGCGGGCGAGTGGGCGTAGCGCCCGTCCCATCCGTTGAACATGAAGGTGATGTCATATTGATAGTCGACGCCGTCGGTGACGTGGAGATCAAGGTAGAGCGCAGGCCGGACGCGCTGGAGCAGCCCGAGCATCGCCTTCATCTCGGGGGTGTCAGCCTTGAGATAGTCGCGGTTGAGGTTGAGGTTCTGCGCCGTGGTGCGCCAGCCTTGGCTATACGGTCCACGCTGGTTGGGGCGATTATATGGCGAGGTCCGCTCGTGCCCGTCGGCGTTGAAGATCGGCACAAACAGGAAGTCGGCGCGGTCGAGCAGGCTGTCCTTGCCGCGCAGCGCGACGTCGCGCAGCAGCATCAGCCCGGCGTCCTTGCCGTCAATCTCGCCCGCATGGATCCCGGCCTGGACGAGCAGCACCGGCTTGGGCGACGTGCCCGGCCTGGCGGCGCGGACGGCGTAAAGCTCGCGGCTCTGCGCGGTGAAGCCGAACCGCTCGATTTTCAGAAGGGGCGAGGCGGCGACCAAGCGGTCGATATAGGCGCGGGTGGCGGCGTAGGACGGGGTTTCGGCGAAGTTCGCGGTCTCGGCGGGAGTGATCCATGGATCATTCGGCGCGACCACCAGCCGTTCACTGATCCCATGCCACGGAAGTGTCGGGGGCAGGGGCGCAACCAAGTCCGGCGGCGTCGCGGCGCGAACGGTGACGGGGAGCGAAGCGAGAGCCAAAGAGGCGAGCCAGGGTGAGCGCATCGAGAGAGCGTAGGGGGCCGCGCGGACGCAAGCAATTACTTGGCGGAACGCGCCGTGCTGATACAAGAGCGGACATGACCAACCGCTTCGACATCTTTGCTGCCCTCCATGTACCGGGCGATCCGCTGATCTTGTTCAACGTGTGGGATGCGGGCAGCGCGCAGGCGGTGGCTGCGGCCGGGGCCAAGGCGATCGCGACGGGAAGCCATCCGGTGGCGTCTGCCAATGGTTTTGCCGACGGCGAGGTGGTTCCGATTGAGTTCGCGCTGGTCAATGCCATGCGGATCATCGGCGCGGTCGTGCTTCCGGTCAGCGTCGATTTCGAGGGCGGTTATGCGATCGAGCCCGAGGCGGTCGGGCATAATATGGCGCTGCTCGCCGCGACCGGTGCGGTCGGATGCAATTTCGAGGATCAGGTCATCGGCGGCGAGGGGTTGCACCCGCTGGCGCTGCAATGCCGGCGGATCGCTGCGGCGCGCAAAGGCGTGGGCGATGCCTTTTTCATCAATGCGCGCACCGATATGTTCCTCAAGGCCAAACCGGATACGCATGATGCGGCGATGGTGGATGCGGCGATCGAGCGCGCCAATGGCTTTGCCGATGCAGGCGCGAACGGCTTCTTTGCCCCGCGTCTGGGCGACCTGAAGCTGGTCGAGCGGCTGTGCCGTGCCTCGCCGATCCCGGTCAACGCGATCGCTTATCCCGGGGCACCGAGCAAGGCTGACTGGGCAAACGCGGGCGTGGCGCGGATCAGCCACGGGCCGTTCCCGCACGCCGCAGCGATGAAAGCGTTCGAAGCTGCGGCGCGGGCGGCGATGGGGTAAGAGGAGACCCACCCCCGGCTCGTCCCTTGCAGGGAAAGGCGTTAGCCGCGCCGCAAAGGCACAAAGCGCATCGCGACGCCGTTCATGCAATAACGCCAACCGGTCGGTCTGGGGCCATCGTCGAAGACATGGCCGAGATGGCCTCCGCAGCGGCGGCAATGGACTTCGGTGCGCGTGCCGAAGATGCCGCGGTCGGGCTTGGTCGCGACACCATGCGGCAGGGGGCGGGTGAAGCTGGGCCAGCCGGTGCCGCTGTCAAACTTGTCCTTCGATGAATAGACCGGGTTGGCGCAACCCGCGCAGACGAATGTGCCGGGACGCTTTTCATGGTCGAGCGGGCTCGATCGGGCGCGTTCGGTGTCTTCCTGGCGCAGCACCTTATAGGCTGCGGGTGACAGGCGGCGGCGCCACTCGACGTCGCTCAATTCAAACGCGAAGCGGGACTTGGCGACCGCCATGCGCCCGGGAATGAACGCAAATAGTCCGGCAACGAGTGCGGTTGCTCCGCCTCCAAGGACGGTGCGGCGAGTGGGTTCCATCGTCAAACTCCTGTGGATTGCTCCCGTGGAGTTACGAAGCTGAACCGGTGGTGGATGCAGGGGCGCGGCGCCAACGCAGCCAGCGTCGGCGCGGACCCGAATTGAGGACGCTCCGGCGGAACAGGCGCGAGGCCAGGCGGAGGATCAGCGCAACCCATATCGCCTGCCAGACGATTGCGGCGAGGTGCGGCCAGATCAACGGGCTTTCGGCGGCGCGGGCGATCATCGCGAAGGGCGAGGACAAGGGGAAGATTGCGGCACCGAGTCCGGCCGGACTGTCGGGCTGGCCGACCGCTGCCGAGGCGAGCGCGAAGATCGCCACCTGGCTCATGGTCACCGGCATCGACAGGGTCTGGACCTCGCGCACGGTCGAGGCCTGTGCGCCGATGCCGAGGAAGGCCGAGCCGATCAGCAGATAGCTCATCGCGAAATAGACGAACACCAAAGCGAGGAACGCCGGCCAGCCGACCGCGGGGGGCGGCAGGCCGCCGAGACCGGCAGGGGCGTAAAGCGCGATGGCCGCGCTCCCCGCGCTGGTCCACACCGCGATTCCGAGCAGGGACATCGCGAGCATGGCGAACAATTTGCCGACGAAGATCGCGTCGACCGGGACCGCTGCGGCAAGGATCTCGATGACCTTGTTGGATTTCTCCTCGATCAGTTGCGACAGGAGCATTCCGGCGAGGAGGATGGTGAGGATGAACAGGATCGCCTGGCCGCCGCGTGCGGTGAGGGCGCGTGCGGTCGACAATGAGCCGGCTGAGCGGCCGGTGAGGGTGACGGCGAGCGGCTGGCCGGCGGGTGCGGTGACGACCTGCGCCCGCCGCGCATCGTCGATCAGCAGCCGTAACTGGCGAACCGTGGTACCCTCCGCAGTGACCGCACCGATGAACCGCGGCGCGGCGAGACTGCCATCCATCACGCCGAGCACCGGGGGCTTCTTCGAGGTCAGCAGTCGCGCGCGAAAACTGTCGGGGTCGGGCATCGGGTCGAAGCGGGCCAGCCTGACCACCGGGGCTTCGTCGAACGCGCTGGCGAGCTGGCCACGCGCAGTCTCGAGGCGGGCATAGTCATCCACGCCCATGACGACCGCGATCACCGGGCGCTCGGTTTGTTCGGCGATGCGTGCTCCGATCCCGCCAAAGGTCATGACGAGAATGATCGGGAACAGCGGGCCAATGAGGAAGAACAGGAACGAGCGCGAGAACACCGTCGCCACGAAATCGCGGCGGCCGATGACGAACGCCGAGCGGATCAGTTCGCGGATCATGCCGCCTCGTCCGAATCGAGCATCGCGCGGGCGGCATTATCCCCCGCGATGGCGACGAACGCGTCGTGCAGGCCCGGACGCTCGATCGCCAGCGTCTCGATCCCGGCGCCGCCATCGATCAGCGCCTTGAGCAAGGGTTCGGCACCCGAAGCAGGCAGATCGAACGTCCATTCGCCGCCGTCCTGGCGCGCGTTGGCGGGGAAGGCCGCGCGCCACGGGCCATCGGGGCTGCGGGTCTTCAGCCGGACGATCGGGCGGAGGCGACCTCGCGCTTCGTCGACCTCGCCTTCGAACGCGACCTTGCCACCGGCGATGATCGCGATGCGCTCGCACAGGCGCTCGGCGTGGGCGATGACGTGGGTCGAAAAGATGATCGTGGCACCGGCCGCGGCCTCGCGCCGGATCAGCCCCTCGAGCTTGCCCTGGTTGATCGCGTCCAATCCGGAAAAAGGCTCGTCGAGCACGATCAGCCTGGGTTTGTGGACGATCGTGCCGAGCAATTGGACGGTCTGGGCCATGCCCTTCGACAGCGCGCGGACCGGCTTGCGCACCCAGTCGCCAAGGCCATGCTCGGCCATCAGCGTGTCGGCGCGGCGGCGGCCTTCATTGAGGCCGAGCCCGCGAAGCGCGCCCATGAAGGCGATCGCCTCGCGGCAGTGCATCGCGGGGTAGAGCCCACGTTCCTCGGGCAGATAGCCGACCTCGCGCGCGGCATCGAGCGGTCGGTCATGGCCGAGCAGACGGCGGCTGCCCGAGGTCGGATCGATAATCCCGAGGAGCATGCGCAAGGTCGTGGTCTTGCCCGCACCATTGGGGCCGAGGATGCCGTAAATGCTGCCGACGGGGACGCGCAAGGTCACACCGTCGACCGCGCGGGTCTCGCCGAAATCCTTGACCAGCCCAATGGCTTCGAGGGCTGCGTCGGTTTCACTCATCCTGCGCTGTGCTAAAGGCAAAAGCGCAAATGACAATGTCCATCGAACAGGAAATTCGGTCCGAGGCCGAGCGGTTGGGGTTCGTGGTCTGCGGGTTCACGCGGGCCGATGCCGCGCCCGACGCGGGCGACGGGCTGCGCGCGTGGCTGGCGGCGGGACATCACGGGACGATGGGCTGGATGGAGGCGCGGGCCGACGAACGGGCATCGCCGAACGCACTGTGGAGCGAGGCGCGATCGGTAATCGCGCTGGCGATGAGCTATGCCCCGGCGGACGATCCGCTGGCGTTGGCGGGGGAGGGCCAGGTGGGAAGGATCTCGGCCTATGCGCAGGGCGGCGATTATCACAAGACGGTCAAGCAGGGGTTGAAGGCGCTGGCGCGGTTCATCGTCGGGCGGGCGCCGAGCGAACTGAAGGTGTTCGTCGATACCGCGCCGGTGATGGAAAAGCCGCTCGCCGCCGCGGCCGGGATCGGGTGGCAGGGCAAGCACAGCAATCTGCTTAGCCGCAGCCACGGCAATTGGCTGTTCCTCGGGATCATCATGACCTCGCTCAAGCTCGACCCCGATCCGCCGGCCGAGGAGCATTGCGGAAGCTGTACGCGGTGCATTGTCGCTTGCCCGACCAAGGCGATCGTCGCGCCGGGGCAGGTCGATGCGCGGCGGTGCATTTCCTATCTGACGATCGAGCATTCGGGGCCGATCCCGCACGAGTTTCGCGAGGCGATGGGAAACCGGATTTATGGCTGCGACGATTGCCTCGCGGTGTGTCCGTGGAACAGCTTTGCCCAAAGCGCGCAGGCCAACCGGGCGTTCCTGCCCCGGGCGGAGATGGTGTCGCCACGGCTGGCGGACCTGCTTGCGCTGGATGATGCGGGCTTCCGCGAGATGTTCGCGGGGTCGCCGATCAAGCGGATCGGGGTCAAACGGATGATCCGCAATTGCCTGGTCGCGGCGGGCAATAGCGGAGATGCGGATCTGCGCGGTGCTGTGGCGCGGCATGTCGGGGCTGAGGATCCGGTGGTCGCCGAGGCGGCCGAATGGGCGATGGAGCGGCTTGAGCGGCTTTAGGGGGTCGCCAGCATTGCGAAGCAGGCGAACTGGTCGATATTGTCGCCCGATGGGCGGCGGGTGTCGATGTGGGCGACGCGTTCGACCCCGGCGCCGCTTTCGGGGGGGTACAAATAGGCGTCGAGGACGCAGCCTCCGCCGGAGAATTGAAGTTTGACTCCGGCGCCTTCGCGCACCTGGAATCCGGGCTGGCCGAAGCGCAGCCCGAGCTCGTCGGCGGTGAGGCCGATCAGGTCACCGCGCTCGACCACCTGCGGGACAGGCTTGGCCGGTGTCGGAGCGACGGGCTCTGGCGCGGTGGCGCAGGCGGCGAGGAGCAACGCGGTGGCGGAGACGAATAGCTTCAGGAATGGCGCGCGGTGCATCCTGCAATGATGGACAGGCGGACGGCGGGTGGCAAGCTTGCCGGGTCGCGGCTGGACGGCTAAAGTCTGTTTCAGTGAGCCCGCACCGGCCCGCACCAGCGAAGCCGAAACAAACTCCCGGCGGCGCGCTTTCCCGCAAAACAGGAACATCCATGACCAAGCCCCGCCTCGATGTGATCGCGATCGGCAATGCGATCGTCGACGTCATCGCTGATGCCGACGAGGGCTTCCTTGCCGAACAGGGGCTCACCAAGGGATCGATGAGGCTGATCGACGAGGACGAGGCGACCCGGCTCTACGGGGTGATGCGGCCAGGGCGCGAGGCGAGCGGCGGATCGGCGGCGAATACCGCAGCGGGACTGGCCGGAATGGGATGCCGCGCCGGTTTCATAGGGCAGGTCGCCGACGATCAGCTTGGACAAATCTTCACCCACGATATCCGTAGCTTAGGGGTAGAGTTCAGCACCCCGGCGCGGAGCGATGTCGGGGCTACGGCGCGCTGCTTGATCCTGGTCACGCCCGATGCCCAGCGAACGATGAACACGTTTCTGGGCGCGGCGCAGGAACTCAACAGGCGGAGCATCGATCCGGCGGTCATCGCCGATGCCGCCATCCTCTATCTCGAGGGCTATTTGTGGGATCCGCTGGCACCGCGCGCGGCGATGGAGGCGGCGATCGATGCCGCTCGTCACGCCGGGCGGAAAATCGCCTTTACGCTGTCGGACAGCTTCTGCATCAGCCGCCACCGCGATGGGTTCCTCAAGCTCATCACCGATAAAAAGATCGATATATTGTTCGCCAATGAGGCCGAGATAATTGAGTTGGCGGGGCAGAGCGGGTTCGAGGCGGCGGTGGCGAGCATAGCGCCACAAGTGCCGATGCTGGTCGTGACCCGCAGCGCGCGCGGAGCGATCGCGATTGCGGGCGGCGAGCGCGCCGAGGTCGCAGCCGAGCCGATCAAGGCGTTGATCGACACGACCGGAGCGGGCGATCTGTTCGCGGCGGGATTCCTGTGCGGGCAGGCGCGCGGGCTTGGACTCGAGGTATCGCTGAAGCTGGGCGCGATTGCCGCGGCCGAAGTGATCCAGCATTATGGCGCGCGGCCCGAGGCGGATCTGCGGGCGCTGGCGGGCGATTTGCTGGGATAAGAAAACGTCATCCCGGATCAAGTCCGGGATGACGCAACAGGCTTAAACCCGGTCGGGGTTGTCGATACCGGGGAAGTGAGGCTGGAGGCTGTCGATCTCGGCCTCATTGACCTCGACCAGCCCGCGCCCGACGTGGCTCTGCTTGTAGCCGTAAAGATAATAGATCACGAGCCCGATCGCTCCCCAGATCGGAAGCACGAGCATTGCCTTAAATGGCAGGTTGAAGAACAGGAAAAGGCACCCGAAGATCGTCAACGGGGCGACGAGCCACAGCGCGGGCACCTTGAACGCGCGCTTGCGACCTGGGTCGCGCTTCCTCAGCAACCATACCGCAATCGCGACCATCATGAATGCGTAGAGCGTTCCGGCGTTGGCGATATCGGCAAGCTGCCCGACCGGAAGGAAGGCAGCGGCGAAGGCGACCACGACCCCCGTGATAGCGGTCACGACGTGAGGGGTCTTCCACTTCGGATGAACCCGCGACAGCCGCTCCGGGAGCAGCCCGTCGCGCGACATGACGAAGAAGATTCGGGTCTGGCCGAACAACAGGATCAGGATCACTGACGGCAAGGCGATGAAGGCGGCGTAACCGAGCATGTTGCCGATCGTTCCGTAGCCGATGGTGCGAAGGACGTGGGCCAGCGCCTCGTTGGAACAGACCAAGGCCTGGGCGAATTGCGGAGTGGCGCACTGGCGGGCCAATTCGGGGGTGCCGACTTCGAGCGGAATGCCGTTGGCGCCGAAGATCGGCTGACCGCCGATGGTTCCGACCGCCCCGGCGGCGACCAGCATGTAGAAGATTGTGCAGATGGCGAGGCTTCCGATCAACCCGATCGGAACGTTGCGCTGCGGGTTTTTGGTTTCCTCGGCTGCGGTGGAGACCGCGTCGAAGCCGACATAGGCGAAGAAGATGGTTGCCGCAGCGCCGACCACGCCGACCCCCGAGCCGAACCCGCCGAACATTCCGGCGGGATACATCGGGCTGAAATTGGCGACTTCGGTGCGCGGGATGGTGAGCGCAATGAACACGGTCAAGGCGACAACCTTGATCGTCACCAGCACCGCATTGACCCGCGCGCTTTCATTGGTGCCGATCATCAGCAGCCAGGTCACCAGCAGGGCAATGACTACCGCCGGCAAATTGATCAATCCGCCGGCCGATCCGCCGAGCGCGAGCGGCCCTGTCGACAGGGCCGCAGGCAAGGCTATCCCCAAACTCTTGCTCAAGATGGTGTTGACGAAATAGCCCGACCAGCCGACCGATACCGCGCTGGCCGCCACGGCATATTCGAGGATCAGCGCCCAGCCGACGGTCCAGGCGAGGAGTTCGCCCATGACCGAATAAGTGTAGGTGTAAGCGGACCCCGCAACCGGGATCATGGAGGCGATTTCGGCGTAGCAAAGCGCGGCGACGACGCACACCGCGCCGGCGACGACAAATGCCATGATCAGGCCGGGACCGGCTTTCTGGGCGCCCGCTGCGGTCAGCACGAAAATCCCGGTCCCGATGACGCATCCGATCCCGAACAGAGTCAGCTGGACCGCGCCCAACGAGCGATGGAGCGACTTTTTCTCGGCAGTGGCGAGAATGGCGTCGAGCGATTTGACCCGTCCGAACATGCGTATCTTCCCCTTTTTACCGGGTGCCTTGAACGCGGCCCCGTGGTTTGGGGCGGAGCCTAGCGAATCAGACGGAGGGCGCAAGCCGTGTTCTTGTTGCTCGCTGACGCTGGTCTTTGTTGCTCGCTACGCGCGGGCCGGTGCCGTCTTACGCACAAAAACGCTCGGGTGGGGGTGCGGGCCGGTGCCGTCTTGCCAACATAAAGACTCCGCAGGACGGTGCGGTGACGCAACACACCCTCACCCAACCCTCTCCCACGAGGAGAAGGCTTTAGCGCGCGAGCATTGGCCCGAGCGGCTGGCCACCGAAGATGTGGACGTGGAAATGGGGCACTTCCTGGCCCGAGCGCTTGCCGGTGTTGGCCAGCAGGCGATAGCCCTGGATGACCATTTTGCCGTCGCGCGCGACCTTGCCGACCGCGCGGACGAAGCCGGCGATCTCGGCGTCCGACGCATGCGCCGAAAAATCGTCCCACGAGACATAAGCGCCCTTGGGAATGACGAGGATGTGGATCGGCGCAAGCGGGGCGATGTCGTGGAAGGCCAGCGCATGCTCGTCCTCATAGACCTTGCGGCACGGCAGTTCGCCGCGAAGGATCCGCGCGAAGATGTTGGTATCGTCGTACGGCCTGGTCGCATCCACTGGCATCACGCAACTCCGCTTGACCCTGTCGGCGGCCTCGCTACCACGAAACATGATGAGTGAGGAAACCCCCGAAAGCCATATCCCGTACGACGAGATCGTCCAGGAGGCACTGCGCGACGTCGTCGGGCGGGTGCTGGGCGAGGTTGAACGGTCGGGCGCGCTGCCCGGGGCGCATCATTTCTTCATCACCTTCCGGACGAAAAGCCCGGGGGTCGTGATCCCCAGGCATCTGTCGGAGCGCTTTCCCGAAGAAATGACGATCGTCATTCAGCACCGTTATTGGGATTTGAAGGTCGAGGACGACGGCTTTTCGGTCGGGCTGTCGTTCGGCGGGGTGCCGTCGATGCTGCGTGTGCCGTTCGCCGCAGTGACCGATTTCTTCGACCCGGCGGTCGAATTCCGGCTAACCTTCCAGGCCAATGGCGCCGACGAGCCGACAATTCATGACCCGGCCGAAAATGACGTTCCGCTGGGCGAGCCGGTCGAGGACGGGTCGAACGTGGTCTCGGTGGATTTCACGCGCAAGAAGTAAGCGCTCGCCATGACGAAAAGCCCGATGAGGCGATCACTCGACTTCGCGCGGCGTCCCGATTAGTGGCTGACCGACGTTTACAGGGGCCAGTGACGCATGACCATTACCCGTACCGAAACCGACAGCTTCGGGCCGATCGAGGTTCCCGCCGATTGCTATTGGGGCGCGCAGACCGAGCGGTCGATCGCCAATTTCCCGTTCGGCGAGCGCGAGACAATGCCGCCCGAGATCGTCCATGCCCTGGGCTTCGTCAAACAGGCGGCGGCGCGGGTCAATGCGCGCGGCGGCGGGCTGAGCGCCGAGCTTGCCGAGGCGATCCAGCAGGCGGCGGGCGAAGTCGCGCGCGGCGACATGGACGGGCAATTTCCCTTGGTCATCTGGCAGACCGGGTCGGGCACCCAGTCGAACATGAACGCCAATGAGGTCATCGCCGGACGCGCCAACGAGACATTGACCGGAGTGCGCGGCGGCAAGGCGCCGGTTCACCCCAACGACCATGTCAACCAGGGCCAGTCGTCGAACGACAGCTTCCCGACCGCGATGCACATCGCCGCGGCGCGCAGCGTCACGCGGCGGCTGGTCCCGGCATTGCGTGTGATGCACGACGCGCTGGCCGACCTCGCCAAGCGGTGGGACGCAATCGTCAAGATCGGACGGACGCATCTTCAGGACGCGACGCCGCTGACGCTGGGGCAGGAATTTTCGGGTTACGCGCAACAGGTCGAGGATAATCTGGCGCGGATCGATGCAGTGATGCCGCGGCTCTATCGGCTGGCGCAGGGCGGCACTGCGGTCGGGACGGGGCTGAACGCGCCCAGGGGTTTCGCCAAGGCGTTCGCGGCGGAGATCGCCAATCTGACGCAGATGCCGTTCGTCAGCGCTCCGAACAAGTTCGCCGAACTCGCCGCGCACGATACATTGATCGAGCTTTCGGGCGTGCTCAACACGATCGCGGTGTCGCTATCCAAGATCGCCAATGACATCCGCCTGATGGGATCGGGGCCACGCTGCGGTTTGGGCGAATTGAAGCTGCCCGAGAATGAGCCGGGCAGCAGTATCATGCCGGGCAAGATCAACCCGACCCAGTGCGAGATGCTGACGATGGTCGCGGCGCAGGTGATGGGCAATCATGTCGCGGTGACGATCGGCGGGCTCCAGGGTCATCTCGAGCTCAATGTGTTCAAGCCGCTGATCGGCGCCAATGTGATCCGCTCGATCAATCTGCTCAGCACGGGGATGGAGAGCTTCACCGCGCGGACGCTGGTCGGGCTGGAGGCCGACGAAGCGAGGATCGGCGAGTTGATGAGCCGGTCGCTTATGCTGGTCACGGCACTCGCCCCGGCGATCGGCTATGATAATGCCGCGACAATCGCCAAGCATGCCCACCACACCGGGCAGACGCTGAAGGAAGCGGGGCTCGAGCTCGAGCTGGTCGACGAGGCGACGTTCGACCGGCTGGTCAAGCCGGAACTGATGCTCGGGCGGTAAAAGTCTGCTAAAGACCCACGCAAATGGGGAGAAACGCCATGCATCGCCGTGCTTCGTTCGCCTTCACCATCGGCCTGTGCACCGTCGCGCTCAGCGGCTGCGCGACACAACAGCCGTCGCAGCGCCCGCCGCCGCGGTCGCCGGTGGTGATCCGTGGAATTCCATTTCCCGCACCCGCATACGTCGCCATGGCGTCGTCGATCGACCTCTATGCAATCAAGTCGTCGCAAGTGGCGCTGACCCGCGCGCAGGACGCACGCCTGCGCGATTTCGCGAGCATGGAGGTCGGCGCGCATCAGGGATTGGGCTCGCAATTGTCGTTCGCCGGGCGCAGGCTCAACCTTCTCCCGTCGGCCGAGTTGCTACCGGACCACCAGCGAATGCTCGACACGCTCGAATCGACCATGGATTTCGACGCGACCTATCTCCGCCAGCAGCTCCAGGTCCATGAAGCCGCGCTCAAGCTGCACAGCGATTTCGCCGCGCGCGGGGAGAGCCCGACCATGCGTCCGGTCGCGGCCAACGCCGTCCCCATCATCCGCGCGCATCTCGAGCGATTGCGGGGGATGTAGGCAAACGGCCGGTGCCTCGGCCGGTCGATCGGGACTTTATTGCGAAGGGGGACAGCGGGGCGGGTTGGCCACGCCGCTACAACCCGAGCGTCAGCCGCGCGCCGATATTGTCGATGCCGGGGTTCTGCCGACCGGCGAGTTGGGCGTGACTGATGTGGACCCAGCTCGCTTCCAGCGTCATGCGCGAATTGATCCGCGCGCCCAACCCGAGCTCGGGTTCGAACAGCAGGCGCGACCCGAAGGCGATGCGGTCGGCGCGATTGAACTTGGCCGCCGAGCCATTGTGGATGGCGATGCCGAGACCGGGGCGGATGAAGATCCGGTCGCCAAACTTCCACGACAGGCCTGCGGCGGCATAGCTGGTCTCGCCCGCGCTGTTCAATGCCCCGAAGGCATAGGGCTGAAGACCGGTGCCGGGAACGATGGCGCCGCCGCGATAGCCGAGCTGAAGATCGACCCCGCGCTCGAGCGATCCGCCGAGGCTGAGCGGGGTGTTGACGTTATGCTTATAGACTCCGCCGAACACTTCGCCGGCATGGGCTGCGGCGGGGAGCGCCACAGCGGCGAGCGAAAGCGCGAATAGAATTGGCCGGGTCATGGCGAGAAGGATTACCGATCAGGCACTTAAGGCGCAAGTCGGGTCAGGCGCCGGCCTGCCAGGCGCGGATCGCGTCGCTCGGGTGGACCAGCATCCACACGTTGAGCGTGAGATTGTCGCGGATGACGAGCAAGGGGATGAGCTCGAGCAGTCCGATCAGCACCAGGGCCACGCGTAGCGGCAGGCGGCGGGCGAGGAAGAAGCCGAACGCCATCATCGCGATGTCGCTGAGCGAATTGAGAACGCTGTCGCCGGTATAGCCGACGGCGACGGTCGCGGCGCGGTAGCGGTCGATGATCACGGGCGAGTTTTCGAAAACTTCCCACAGCGTCTCGAGCGATAAAGCGACAAGGAAGCGGCGCTCGACGCTCCACCGTCGCGCGACCAGCCACAACGCCGCGTAGAACAGGAAGCCGTGGAGGATGTGGCTGGGCGAGTACCAGTCGGCAAGCATCTGACTGGTCTCGGGACTAGCCGCGCTAGACACCCACAGCTTGATCGTTCCGCAGGTGCAGATCAAAGGACGATCCATCGCCAGCAGGATCGCCGCAGCGGCGAGCGTGACGAGCAGGATATAGAGCAGGGATTTACGCGAAATGGTCATGGCGCGAACGGCTAGGCGAAGGAGGCGGCTGCTGGCAAGTCGGGCTTGCCAAGCGCGCGGACAGGCGCGACACAGCGGGCCATGCTGAGGACCTATGGACCCGATTGCGATGGAAGCCTGATCGAGGCCACCCACGCCACGCAAATTGCCCCCGGGGCGACCTGGATCGACCTTGAGGAGCCAACCCACGAGGAAGAAGCGCTGGTCGAGCGCGCGCTCGGGCTGAATGTTCCGACCCGCGAGGAAATGAAGGAGATCGAGCCGTCAAGCCGATTGTTCGAACGCGGCGAGGCGATCTACATGACGTTGAGTACGCTCTACGGGATCGACGAAGGCCATCCGGCGGTCGAGCCGATCGCCTTCGTCCTCGCCGACAACCGGCTGGTGACGGTGCGCTATGCCAGTCCCAAGCCGTTCCGGGTGTTTGCCGACCATGTCCGGCGCGAGCCCGAACTGGCGCGTGATGCGCTGACCGTATTGGTCCGGCTGCTCGACACAATCATCGACCGGCTGGCCGACGAGCTTGAGAATTCGGGGTCCGAGATCGAACGGATTTCGTCGCATATCTTCAACCGCGATCCCGGTCGCAGCCGGCGCATCCCGGCGGCGCGGCTCGAAGCCCTGCTGACCCGGATCGGCCGGGCGCAATCGCTGCTGGCGCGGATCCGCGAGACTGCGGTGAGTTCGAGCCGGGTAATCGGCTTTCTCGCCGCCTCGTCGCGGCTGCGCGCCGACGACCACCAGCGCGGCCATGTCGTGAGCCTTGCCGGCGACGTCGGCTCGCTGATCGATCATAGCGGCTTCCTCGCGTCCAATCTGACCTTCCTGCTCGACGCGTCGCTGGGCCTGATCAGCGTCGAGCAGAATGCCGCGATCAAGGTATTTTCGGTCGCGGCGCTGATCTTCCTGCCGCCGACGCTGGTCGCAGGGGTTTACGGGATGAATTTCGAGCATATGCCCGAACTTGCCTGGCTCGCGGGATATCCGTGGGCGCTCGGCGTGATGCTGGTCAGTGCGATCCTGCCTTACTGGATCTTCAAGAAGAACGGCTGGCTCTAGCATTACAGTTGCGCTTTAGCTGAAAGTCTGAATCAATGGGTGTCCATGGCGAGGGAGGCCGTGGATGAGTGGTGCATCGATCGAGACGAGGCTGGAGCTTTGGGCGTCATCACTGCGTGATGTGAAGGCGCGGATGCGCGGACTTTTCACGCAAGAGCGCGTGGCGGCTTCGGCGGGACTGTTCCTGGACGGACTGCTT
>JANPMU010000021.1:0-2383 GCA_031427095.1 Sphingomonas sp. | reverse complement strand
CTTGGTGGTGAAGAAGGGTTCGAACGCGCGTGCCAGGACAGGCTCGGGCATCCCCGTCCCGGTGTCGCGGATGGCCAGCTCGATATAATGGCCATCCTCCATTTCGGCATCGTCGGCGATGGCTCGCCTGCGGGTCGTGATGAACAGCGTTCCGCCGTCGGGCATGGCGTCGCGCGCATTGATCGCCAGGTTGAGCACGGCCAGCTCGAGCTGGGTCGGGTCGGCCATCACCGGCATCGCTTCCTCGTCGAAGTCGAAGCGTTGCTTGATCCCCGTGCCGAGCACATTGCGCAACAACGGCCGCATATTCTCGATCAGTGGCGCGATATAAATTGGCCGCACCTCCAATCGCTGGACCCGCGAAAATGCCAGCAATTGCGCGGTCAGCCGCGCGCCGCGCTCGGCCGCAGACAGCGCATTGTCGGCGTAGCGCTTGATTCTGGCGTCGTCGGTGCGCTTCGAAATCAGGTCGAGGCCACCGACCACGACCGTCAGCAGATAGTTGAAATCATGCGCGATACCCCCGGTCAGCTGGCCCAGCGCCTCCATCTTCTGGCTCTGGCGAAGCTGCTCCTGCGCGGACTTCAATTCGGTGATGTCGCGCGCTTCGAACAACAGAAAGGCAATTGCCCCACCATCTTCATAAACCGGCTGGAGCGACACATCGAGGTAAGCGGTCGGCGCGCCCTCCGCCTCAAGCTTGACCTCGCGGATGAAGGTTTCCCCCTTGGCCGCCGCTGCGACACCCTCGCGCAATATGTCTTCATGGCCGGGATAATGGGCCAGCGTCGGCGCCGCCCAGATCGGGTGGCCGATAACCGTGCGCGCCTGTTCGTCCCGCCACGCCGCCTTGGTGCGGTTGACCTCGATCACCGTCCCGTCGGGTTTCAGCAGGACGATGATCTCCATCACCGTATCGAAAATCGCGCGGAACCTCTGCTCGCTCGTCGACAGCTCGGCTGTGCGCTCCTCGACCAGCCGTTTAAGCTCGCTCTCGGCCTCTTTATGCAGCGTGATGTCGGTCGACACGCCGATATAGCCGATCAGCCGTCCGTCGGGGTCGCGCCGCGGCTGCGACACGGCGCGCATCCAGCGATAGTCGCCCGGGCGGTGCTCGAACCGCGCCTCCGTGGTAAACGTCCCACCGCTGGCCTCGCCCGCAATGGTGTCGGCAACCAGCTGCGCGCGATCATCCGGGTGGATGCGCTCGATCCACTTGACGCGCCGCGCTTCCTCGCGGTCGACACCGAGCAAATCGACGTAGGCCTGGTTGACGAAGTCGCGCGTGCGATCGATCCGGGTGACCCACATCGGGGTTGGAGCGCTGTCCGCGATGCGCCGGAACCGTGCCTCGCTTTCGCGCTGCGCGAGCTCACTCGAGCGCTGTTCGGTGACATCCTGGATAATCATGATGATCCCGCCGATGGTTCCATCGGGAGCCTTGTGCGGGATATATTCGGTCTGGGTGGTCAGCGGCCCGCGCGTCGGATGCTCGAACGCCATCGTGAACCATTCCCGCATCCCGTTCAGCGCGGCGCGGATCGCCTCTCCGCGCAGGGCATAATTTGGCTCGCCCATGATCTCGCGGATCGGGCGCCCGAGGATTTCCGAGCGCGGCCGTTCGAACCATTCGGCGACGGGCGTGTTGATGAAAATATAGCGCTGCTCGCGATCAACCAACGCGACCATCACCGGCAGCGCATCGGCGATCACCAGGATCCCGGTGAAATCGATCACCCCGCCCGACGTCGCCCGGGCGGCTTCGGCGATTGCTTCGGCTGTTGCCTGGTCGAGTGCGGTGCCGCTGCCGCTGTCGCTGTTCGTGTCGCTGCTGGTGTCGGCGCGCCTGACCATAAGCGGCAGGTTAGCGCACCTGCCCCACGGCTTCCAGCGCGGACATCACCAACGCATAGGATTTGAGCCGCGCATCAGGATCGAAGATCTGCGACGTGATCATCAATTCATCCGCCCCGGTCCGCGCGACGAACGCCGCAATCGCCGCGCCGACGCTCGCCACCGTCCCCACCGCCGAGCATTCGAGCACCGCGTCGAGCATCAGCCGCGCCGACAGCGGCAGCGTCTCGGGATAATCCTTGACCGGCGGCGGCAATTTGCCCGGCCGCCCGGTCCGCAGATTGACGAACGCCTGGCTCAGCGACGACGCCAGCAACCGCGCCTCCGCGTCACTGTCCGCCGCGAACGCATTATACCCGAGCATCACATAGGGTTCGTCGAGCTGCCCGGACGGCTTGAATGTCGCGCGGTAAATGTGGATCGCCTCCATCATCTGCCCCGGCGCGAAATGCGACGCGAACGCGAACGGCAGCCCGAGCGCCGCCGCCAGTTGCGCCCCGAACAGGCTCGAGCCCAAAATCCACAGCGG
>JANPMU010000020.1:0-1975 GCA_031427095.1 Sphingomonas sp. | reverse complement strand
GAGGCGGCGCCGGGCGAGATCGATTCCGCCGACGACGACCGCGAGCATGTTGTTGAAATCATGCGCGATGCCGCCGGTAAGCTGGCCGACCGCTTCCATTTTCTGGACCTGGCGAAGTTGCGCTTCCGCCGCCATCCGCTCCTCGGCCTCGGCCTTCAGCGCGGCATTGGCGGTGCGCAAATCCCGGGTTGCCTCGGCCACCGCACGTTCGAGCGCCTGGGCGCGTTCACCCTCGCTTTCGGCTTCGCGGCGGGCTTGCGCGTTCTGGCGAAGCGCCTGGACCGCGACCCAGCCGAAGAAAATCGCGCCCCCCCCGACGACCAGCCCAAGCCAGCTCAGATAATCGCTCAGCCGGTCTGCCTGATCGGAAAACAGCTCGGTCTGCGCCATCCGAGCCTGTAGAGCGACCCGCTCCCCGGTCGCAATTTCGGCGAGCTTGCTGCGCAAATCGGGTCCCGTCGGCGACAGCGCGGCGGCATAGTAAAGCGTGGTGCCACCGGACCCTTTCCTGGCCACCGCCGCCCGTGCCGCAGCGGCGAGTTCCTCACCGCGTTTGTCGTAGAGGGCTTCAAGCTCGTCGACGCGCTTGCTCTGGGCGGGATCCTGCGTGACCAGTTTTTCGAGCTGGCGGATCTGGTGCTCGGCGAGGCGCCACTGGCTGTAATAGATATTGCCGCTGGTGTTGACCTGTTCGTCGAGCACGAAGCGGCCAAGCGCGGCTTCGGAACGCGAGATGGTCGCATCGACGGTCCGGCTGAGCAGGGTTACATCATAAGCGTGGCGTTCGCCTTCGAGCGCGCGGTCGCGGGCGGTATTCGACAAAGCGACGAGGAACACCAGTCCGAGGAGCACAAGCGTCGCGAACAATGCGCCGGCGGCCGCACCGCCGCCGCGCCAGTCGAAACGCTGTTCATCGCCGCCCGAAGTCATGCCCGTCAGCCTAGCCGCCGAAGCCATGCGATGAAACCCCACAGAAGCTCAAATGATACAGCCCGTCGCACGACCGGCAGCAGCGAATTTGGTCAGAATTTCGGCGACCTGTTCGGTCGAATGATCGGCGCAAAGCGAGCAGCGCAGCAGGGTCATCCCCGCCGGGGTCGCGGGGGGCCGCGCCAGATTGACGTACAGCCCTTCGTTGAGCAGCGCCTGCCACATCGCCGCGCCGGTTTCGAGGTCGGGCATGATCACCGCGATGATCGCCGATTGCGGCGTCTCGGTGCCGAGCGTGAAACCGAGCGCCTTGAGGCCATTGTGGAGCCGTTTCGAATTTTCGAGCAAATGCGCGCGCTTGGTTCCGCCGTGCATCAGTTTGCGGATCGAGGTCGCGGCGGTGGCGACGACGCTCGGCGGGAGCGAGGCGGTGAACACATAGGGGCGGCAGACGAGCCGCAGGATTTCGAATTTGGGATGGTTCGACACGCAGAAGCCGCCGACCGTGCCAACCGATTTGGAGAAGGTGCCGATGATGAAGTCGACCTCGTCGATCACGCCCTGGGCTTCGGCGACGCCGCGGCCGTTTGCACCGATAAAGCCCATCGAATGCGCCTCGTCGACCAGCACCATCGCGCCCGCCGCTTTGGCGACGGCGACCATGTCCTTCAACGGCGCGACATCGCCGAGCATCGAATAAACGCCTTCGAGCACGACCAGCTTGCCGGCGCCGTCGGGAATCCGCTTGAGCCGTTTTTCGAGGGCGTCAACGTCGTTGTGCCGGAACGCGACGATCTGGGCATTGCCGAGCGCGCAGCCATCATAGATCGAGGCATGGCTGTCGATGTCGACGATGACATAATCATCCTTGCCGGCGATGGTCGAGATGATCCCGAGATTGGCCTGGTAGCCGGTCGAGAAGACCATCGCATGGTCCATCGCGTAAAAGTCCCTGAGGGCGTCCTCGCAGTCCTTGTGGCCCTGATAGGTGCCGTTGAGCACCCGGCTGCCGGTGGTGCCCGAGCCGAACTCGTCGAGCGCCTGC
>JANPMU010000019.1:0-8193 GCA_031427095.1 Sphingomonas sp. | reverse complement strand
CGCGAGGCCCCCCGGTTCGAGCACCGGCTGGCGGTAGCGAAACTCGCTCGCCACATCCACGTCGACCGGCACCCGCGCGAATTGCTCGAACCAATATTTGGCGACCATCCCGGCGTAGAAACTGGTCCCGCAGGCGACGATTGTGACCCGGTTGACGCTGCCCAGGTCGAACTCGATGTCGGGCAGCGCGACCTTGCCCTCGAACGGCCGGACATAGCTTTGCAATGTCTGCGCGACGACGATCGGCTGCTCGAAGATTTCCTTGCGCATGAAGTGCGCGTGATTGCCCTTCGATATTGTCGCAGAGGAAGCGCCCGACTGCACGATTTCGCGCTCCACCGGGCGGTTGGCGCGGTCGTAGACCTGGACCTTGTCACGCTCGACCACGACCCAGTCGCCCTCGTCGAGATAAGCGATTTTCTGGGTCAAAGCGGCCAATGCGAGCGCGTCCGAACCGAGGTAATTCTCGCCCTCGCCATAACCCACGGTCAGCGGCGCTCCCATCCGCGCGCCGATCAGCAAATCGGGGAAATCGCGGAACAGGAAGGCGATAGCGAACGCGCCGTGGAGCCGCGGCAACACGCTCGCCACCGCATCCTGCGGCGATGCGCCATGCTCGACTTCGCGCGCGACCAGATGCGCGACCACTTCGCTGTCGGTCTCGCTGTGAAACTCGCGCCCGTCGGCGAGCAGTTCGTCGCGCAAAACCTTGAAATTCTCGATGATCCCGTTGTGGACCAGCGCCACCGGCCCGGCGATATGCGGATGCGCATTGCCCAGCGTCGGCGCGCCATGCGTCGCCCAGCGGGTATGCGCGATCCCGACCTCGCCGCCGAGCGGGTCGGCGTCGAGTTCGCGCTTGAGATTGTCGAGCTTGCCCTCGGCCCGCCGCCGATCGAACTCGCCGCTTTGAACGGTCACGATCCCGGCCGAATCATACCCCCGATATTCGAGCCGCCGAAGCCCGTCGAATAATCGCGATGCCACCGCCTCCCGCCCGACAATCGCGACAATCCCGCACATATTTTACTTGTCCTTCCGGGCTTTCTGGTCGGCGCGGAAGCGCGAGGCCCAGCCGGCGAATCCGCGTTGCGTGGCCCGCGCGACGGCGAGTTCGTCCGCGGCGACATCCTTGGTCACGACGCTGCCCGCGCCGACGATCGCGCCGTCGCCGATGGTCACCGGCGCAACCAAAGCACTGTTCGATCCGATGAACGCGCCCGCGCCGATCACCGTCGGATATTTGCTGAAACCGTCATAATTGCAGGTGATTGTCCCGGCGCCGATGTTCGCTTTTGCGCCGACCGTCGCGTCGCCGATGTAGCTTAGATGATTGGCTTTCGCGCCGGGCCCAAAGGTCGATTGCTTGACCTCGACGAAATTGCCGATCTTGCTGTTCGCGCCAAGCATGGTTCCGGGGCGAAGCCGCGCGAACGGGCCGACTTCGGCACCCGCGCCGATGCTTGCGCCCTCGATATGCGAAAAGCCGCGGATCCGCGCGCCCTCGGCGATGACCACGCCAGGGCCGAACACGACATGGGGTTCGACCGTGACGTCGCGCGCGATGATCGTGTCGAACGCGAACCACACGCTGTCGGGATCGGTCAGACTGGCGCCTTCGAGCATCGCCGATATGCGGCGGCGGCGCTGCCATTCGCGCTCGGCGACGGCGAGCTCGGCACGGCTGTTGATGCCGTGGGTCTGCCACGCCTCGGTCTCGATCACGCGCGAGATGCGCCCTTCGCGCGCGGCGACCATGACCACGTCGGGCAAATAAAATTCGCCCGATGCATTGTCGTTGCCAACCGCGTCGAGCCAGCGCCACAGGTCGGCCGAGCGGACCGCCAACATCCCGCTGTTGCACAAGCGGACCGCGCGCTCATCCTCGGTCGCGTCCTTATATTCGACCATCTTGCCAATCACGTCGCCGTCGACGCGGATGATCCGTCCATAATGGGCGGGGTCGGCTGGCGACGAGGCGAGCACCGCCACCGCGGGGCCATCGTCGCCATCGAGCCGTTCGAGCATCGCTTCCAATGTCGTCGCCTCGACGAACGGGGTGTCGCCATAGAGGATCAGGATGTTGCCGGTGAAATCGGCGAGCGCGGCATGAGCCTGCTGAACCGCATGGGCGGTGCCGCGCTGGGGTTCTTGGACCGCCACCGCGACCTCGCGCCCGGCCAGCGCGGCCTCGACCTGGTCACGACCGTCGCCGACCACCACGACGCGCTTGCTCGCGCCGAGCGCATCGACCGTATCGAGCAGATGGAGGAGCATCGGGTGGCCGGCGATCGGGTGGAGCACCTTGTGCATCGCGGAATGCATCCGCGTGCCCTTGCCCGCTGCGAGGATCACGACCGAGAAGGGAGTACGCAACGTCATTGCGGCGGCTCATGGCACGGCCCAAGGCCAGTTTCCAGAGCGGGTCGGGCGATATGAAAAGGGCGCCGGTCGAAAACCCGCGCCCTTTTCATCGATCGGTCGACCGGCGCGCGGTCAGGACTTGGGCGCAGGCGCCTTGAGCGGGGCCGCGCGCTTGCGGGCGGTCGCGCTGCTGCGCGGCTTGGCGGCGGCGCGCGGCTTGGCGGCAGACGCGGACTTGGCGGTGGACGCGGACTTGGCGGTGGACGCCTTTTTGGCCGCCGGGCGCTTTGTCGCCGGGCGCTTGGCCGGCGCGCGTTTGGCCGAAGCGCTTTTGGCCTTGGCGGGCTTGGCCGAGGACGAATCGTCATCGCTCCACTTGCCCGACATGACCCGCTGCGCAGCGTCGGCGACCGCTTCGGCGATCAGCGAGCCGAGCCGCGACGCGCTGCTCATCATCGAATTCGCCGCGCTGCTTGCGCTGTCGGCGGCATCGAGCCCGGCGTCGCGGATTTTGCGGCGAGCGGCTGGGCTTGAGCTGATCGCGGCAGCAGCGGCGGCAAGACCGGCGCCAAGCATTTCGCGACTCATCGCGGCCTTGGCCAATTTCTCGACCGTCATGCTGCTGCTCGATTTTTTAGAAGAACTCGTCTTCGTTTTGGATTTCGCCATCGACTGACTTCCCTCTCGTAAGTGCGGGCCTTTGGTAAGTTCAGGAAAGACGGTTCAGGGCCGCAACGGTTCCCGATCGCCAGGATTTACGCTTTGTCGAACCAAGCTAACAGGACTTGGCGATACGTTAAAGGGGACCGTCGCCTAAGCAACGATCCCCTTCGACATGGTCAGCGGCCGGATGTTCCAGCCCGGGAGACCTGTTGGCGGGGACTAGCCGCGCATCTCCCGAACGAACCGATCCGACCCCTTTGCTGAACCATGAGACATCGGATCACCTCCTTTCGCTGTGTTGAAGCTGATGCAAAGATGATTCGAAAGCAGATTTTGTGCAAGACTTGTATTTAAAATTATTTTCGGCAATCCTCGACAATTCGTGCTGCTTCGGGCCACGCCGGAATGATCAGCACCGCACTCCCCTCCGCGCGCACCGCAAATCGCCCCCGGCTGAAGGCGATGGCGTCAAGCAACGGATCGAACGCGCCCAGCATATCGCCCGCCGGGAGCACGCGCTCGACGCTGCTGGTCATGATCCTGAGCGGGTTCGATCGCGCACCACCCGGAGCGACAATCGTCACCTGCCGCGACGCCAATGCGCAGCGGATCACCAGCCGCGGCGCGCCCGGATCCCCGAACAGCGCCTCGGCACCGCCTGGCGACACCCGATAGGTCCAGCTCCCCGGAGTCACCGCAGCTATGCGCCAGTCGGCTGCGGCGACGGGGATGGGGACCGGGATCGGCAAGGCCTGGACGAGGGCGGCGGCGAGCGCGACAGTCAGCACCCGTCAGCGACCCAATTTGTCGACCTTGGCCTGGAGCGAGGCAAGCTCGGCGCGGAGCTTTTCGACCTCGCCCGGCGAGTCGGGCTGTGTCGCTTCGGGCTGTGTGGCGGCGCGCTGGGCGGCGGTCGGCTGGGCGGCGGCGGGCGGGGTGGCGGTCCCGCCCTGAAGAGCCCGGCTGGCTTCGTCGAACATCGCCATGTTGCGCTTGGCGAGATCGGCCAGCATCGTCCCGCCGAACGTATCGCGGATCGTCGTATGATTGCGCTGGAACGCATCCATCGCCGATTCGAGATATTGCGGAACCATGCCCTGGATCGAATTGCCGTACAGCCCGATCAGCTGGCGCAGGAAATTGACCGGAAGCATGGTCGATCCGCGCGCTTCTTCATCGACGATGATCTGGGTCAAAACGGTGCGGGTGATGTCGTCCCCCGATTTCGCATCGACCACTTCGAAATCACGCCCTTCGCGAATCATCGCGGCAAGCCGGTCCAAAGTGATGTAGGTTGAACTTTCGGTGTCGTAGAGGCGCCGGTTGGCGTATTTCTTGATGGTGATCTTTGTCGACGACTTATCCATGACACGCTCCAACAACCTGAGCGGCGATCTAGCACCGGCTTTTACCGCACTGCAACATGGCGCGGCGCCGCGGCCCTTGCCCTTGTTTCTCGAGCTGGTCCGGCGCGCGGGCGAAACCCAACCCGAACTCGCTCGGCAAGCGCTTGAAGGTCTTGCGAAATATGCGTCCGCCGAACGGTCCGCATTACGCTCGCCGCGACCGATTGTTGCGCAACAAAAATGTGCGGCATTGCGCGACCACGGCGGTGATGGCGCAGCCGTGGTGCTGGTCCCGTCGCTGATCAATCCGCCGAATATTCTCGACCTGGACGATGAATCATCGCTCGCCGGGGCGTTGGCGCGGGCGGGACGGCGGGTGCTGCTGCTCGACTGGGGTCCGGCGGCGGATCGGGTCGAATTGGGGGTCGGCGATCATGTCGAACAATTGCTCGTGCCGCTGATCGAGGCGCTGGGCGAGCCGGCGGCACTGATCGGCTATTGCCTCGGCGGGACGATGGCGATCGCGGCGGCGAATTTGACTGCGGTGGAACGGGTCGCGACGCTGGCCGCGCCGTGGCACTTCGCGGCTTATCCGCAAGAATCACGGACGGCGCTGGGCGAGGTATGGAACGGATCGCGCGCGGCGGCGGCGGGGTTCGGACGGTTGCCGATGGAAGTGATGCAGGCGATCTTCTGGGCACTCGACCCCGACCGGACGGTGGCCAAGTTCGCCCATTTCGCGCGGCTCGACCCGGCCAGCGCGGCGGCGCGGCGGTTCGTCACGCTGGAAGATTGGGCCAATGACGGCGAGCCCGTCCCGCTGCCCGCGGCGCGCGAACTGGTCGAGGATCTGTTCGGGAGGGATCTCGCCGGTAGCGGCGGCTGGTTGATCGCTGGCCGGGCTATGCGCGATACGCTGGCTGTGCCCGTGCTGCATTTTACCGCAGCGAACGATCGCATCGCTCCGGCTGCGACCGCGCCTGCGGGGCCGCATTGCGCGGTCCCCGCGGGGCATGTCGGAATGATCGTCGGGCAGCAGGCGCGCACGAAATTGCATGTGCCTCTGGCCAAGTGGCTTGGCGACTGAGGGTGCGGCTTGCTAAAGCAAATGAGCCCCTTCCTCGCACAGGAATTTTATCATGACCGATGTCGTCATCACCGCCGCTCGCCGCACTCCGGTCGGGAGCTTCCTCGGTGCGTTCGCCGCCACCCCGGCACACGAGCTTGGCCGGGTCGCGATCGAAGCGGCGCTGGCCGATGCCGGGATCGAACCGGGCGAGGTCAGCGAAGTCATTCTTGGCCAGGTGCTGACCGCGGGTCAGGGGCAGAATCCGGCGCGTCAGGCGGCGATGGCGGCGGGGCTGCCCAAGGAAATCCCGGCGTGGGGCGTCCAGCAGGTGTGCGGATCGGGGCTTCGCGCGGTGGCGCTGGCATCGCAGTCGATCGCGCTCGGCGATGCCAGCATCATCGTCGCCGGGGGCCAGGAGAATATGAGCATGTCGCCGCATGCCCAGGCGCTGCGCAGCGGTGCCAAAATGGGCGACGTCAGCTTGATCGACACGATGATCAAGGACGGGCTGATGGACGTGTTCAACGGCTATCACATGGGGATTACCGCCGAGAATCTGGCCGAACAATATCAGATCGGCCGCGCTGAGCAGGACGCCTTTTCGCTGCGTTCGCAGAGATTGGCGGCCAAGGCGCGGGACAGCGGACGATTCGATGCCGAGATCGCGCCGGTGACGATCAAGGGGCGCAAGGGCGACACCATTGTCAGCCGCGATGAATATATCCGTGACGGTGCCACCGCCGAAGCGCTTGGCGCGCTGCGCGCCGCGTTCAAGAAAGACGGCAGCGTGACCGCCGGCAATGCCAGCGGGATCAACGACGGCGCCGCCGCGCTGGTGCTGATGAGCCGCGCCGAAGCCGAACGGCGCGGGTCGACCATTCTCGGGCGGGTGGCGAGCTGGGCTTCGGCCGGGGTCGACCCGTCGGTGATGGGCATCGGCCCGGTCCCGTCGAGCCGCCGCGCGCTCGAAAAGGCCGGATGGAGCATCGCCGACCTCGACCTGATCGAAGCCAATGAAGCGTTTGCGGCGCAGGCGCTGGCTGTCGGCAAGGAATTGGGTTGGGACGCCGACAAGGTCAACGTCAACGGCGGCGCGATCGCCATCGGCCACCCGATCGGCGCCAGCGGAGCACGCGTGCTGACCACTTTGCTGCACGAAATGGCCAAGCGCGACGCGAAAAAGGGGCTGGCCACCTTGTGCATCGGCGGCGGCATGGGAATTGCGATCTGCATCGAGCGCTAGTTGCCCGCGAACGCCGACGCCGCTAAGCGCAGCGCAACGCACCCATAGCTCAGCTGGATAGAGCGCTGCCCTCCGAAGGCAGAGGCCAGAGGTTCGAATCCTCTTGGGTGCGCCAATTTTTTCAATGCCTTGGCATGAAAATAGCCCTGCCGAATTCGCCAAGGATCGGACCGTGGTCGGACCCTCATCAAGCTGGCGCGATCGAATCGCACGGGTTTCAGCAGCTTTTGAAAGCAGCTTTGATCAGTCGGCGAGACCTGCGGCGAGGATCGCCTCGGCCCGCGCGAACAGCGCCGGATCGACCTTCGCGCCCGATGCGGCGGCGTTTTCCACGACCTGCTGCGGACGCGAGGCGCCGATGATGGTCGAGGCGACATTGGCTTCGCGCAGCACCCACGCCAGTGCGAATTGCGTCAGACTGAGCCCCGCTTCCTGAGCGATCGGCTTGAGCTTCTGCACCGCGCCGAGCAGCCTGGGCTGCATCAGCCGGTCCATATAGCCGCCCATGTCCGCGCTGGTCGCGCGGGTCCCGTCGGGCGCCGCCTGACCCGGCAGATATTTGCCGCTGAGCACGCCCTGGGCGAGCGGCGACCAGACGATCTGCGAGATGCCGTTGGCGGCACACAGCGGGATGATTTCGGCCTCGGGATTGCGCCACAGCAAGGAATATTGCGGCTGGCTGGACACGAACTTCTCAACCCCCGGGATGTCGAGCGCGGCCTGGATTTGCGCGGCCTTCCATTCCGAAAAGCCGATGTAGCGCGCCTTGCCGCTGCGCACCGCCTCGCTCAGCGCTGCCATGGTTTCCTCGAGCGGGGTGTCGGGGTCGAAGCGGTGGCATTGATAGAGGTCGACATAATCGGTCCCGAGCCGCTTCAGCGACCCATCGAGCTGCTTTTCGATCTGCGCTTTGGACAGGCCGCGATCTTCCGCGCTCATCGGGAAGAATAATTTGGTCGCGAGAATATAGCTGTCGCGCGGCCGGTCGGCGAGCGCTTGCCCAAGCAGGCTTTCCGCCGCGCCGCCGCCATAGACATTGGCGGTGTCGATGAAATTGATCCCGGCGTCGAATGCCGCATCGAGGCACGCCCGGGCGGCGTCGGCGCCGACCCCCACCCCATAGGTCAGCCATGACCCGAGCGAGATCTCCGAAATCTCAAGATCGCTGTCGCCCAATGTCCGGTACTGCATCGAAAAATCTCCCGTTCACAATCAAACAATGAGGGCTATCGCGCGGGCCAGCCTTCGACAATCTCGACGAACCGGCTCAGCCAGGCATTGGTCTGATGGCCGTCGACCACGCGGTGGTCGATGGTCAGCGTGACATAGGCCATCGGGCGGATGACGATCGCGTCGGCGCCTTCGACCGAGCGCACGACAACGCGTTTTTCGAGCTTGCCGACGCCGAGGATCGCCGCCTGTCCGGCGTGGAGGATGATCGGCGACGCGAGCAGGCTTCCCGACACGCCGTGATTGGAGATCGTGAAGCTTCCGCCCGAGACATCGGA
>JANPMU010000018.1:0-2005 GCA_031427095.1 Sphingomonas sp. | reverse complement strand
TCGCGGCGTCGTCGAGGGCGACAGCGACCCCGATACGTTCCTGCCCGAGTTGATCGAGCATCACCGGGCCGGCAAATTGCCGTTCGACCGGTTCGTCAGCACCTACCCATTCGACGCCATCAATCAGGCCATCGCCGACGCGCACTCGGGCAAAGCAATCAAGGTCGTGCTGACGCTCTAATCGGTGCGAGCGGATGGATCACGCGGACGGCAGGTCGAGGAGGAATCGTCGGATTGCGCCGTTGAACATGGTGTTGGCGTCGCCAGTGACCATGTGACCGGCCTTCTCAATCCGGTGATAACGACAATGTGGCATTAGCTTTTGCAAATGACGCACCTCGGTCTCGGTCACGACGTCGCTCCGTCCGGCATGGATCAGCAGCGCTGGCACGGTGATCCGGCGAGCAGCCGCCTCAAGCCGTGGCTCAAGACGGGCACGATCTGAACGACGGTCATCAAGGAACGCCGGATCCCAGTGCCAGAAGTAGCGATCATCGCGCATCCTGAGATTGGCGCCGAGGCCGCTCGTGTTTGCCGTCCGAGGGCGGTCCGGGTTGTAGGCGCTGACTGCCGCAGCGGCCTCTTCGATCGAGCCAAAGCCATCCGGGTTCGCGGCCATGAAGTCGAGGATCCGCTCGACGCCGTTCAGGTTGACGCGCGGCGCGACGTCAACCAGGACAAGGCCGCGTACCCAGGGTGATTGACCTTCGCCGAGGTGAAGCAACGACGTAATTCCACCGAGCGAAGCACCGATGAGAATTGTGGGCTTGCGCAGCTCATCGAGGATCGAAGCGAGATCGCTTGCGAACGCCGTCAGCCGGTAGTCGCGGTTCGGACTCCAATCGCTTTCGCCATGGCCGCGCGCGTCATAGGCGATGGCCCGAAATCCCATGGCGGCTACCGCAGCAAGGCTTGATTTCCAGCTGCCGCGAGTCTGCCCGCCACCGTGGAGAAACAGGACGGGCGCGGCGTCCTGGTGCCCGACGATGTCGGCAGAAAGGTTGAGGCCGGTTGAGGTCTTGAACGTCGTAACGCTCGACCTGGCGGTCGCGATCGACGCCGTCGGTTCATTCACTGCTCACCGCCAAATCTCGTCCTGAATTAAATAAGGGATATGCGAAAAGACCATGTCTGGCTATCCACCGGATCGAACCTGCAGTGACACGGAAGAATGGATGGACAGGATGCAGATCGCTGAGACCGAATATGACTTCGTGGTGGTTGGCGCAGGCTCGGGTGGCGCGGTGGTTGCCGCGCGGCTGAGCGAGGATGGCCGCACCAGCGTCCTCCTGCTCGAAGCCGGACCGGAGGATCATAGTCGCTGGATCGGCCTTCCGATGGGGTTCGCCAAGGTCCTGCCCGATCCGAAGTTCATGTGGCACTTCGAGACCGATCCGGAGCCCAACCTGGGAGGACGTCGGATTTCGGCGCTGCGCGGGAAGGTGCTGGGCGGCTCGAGCTCGGTCAACGGCCTGATCTACGTGCGCGGCATGCCCTCTGACTATTCGGTCTGGCAACAGATGGGCGCTGCAGGCTGGTCCTATGAGGATGTCCTGCCGTACTTCCGGAAATCGCAGCGTCAACAACGCGGCGCGGACGAGTTTCATGGCGATGAAGGCGCTGTCGGGGTCGAGGACGCCCGCTGGGTGAACCCGCTCGCCGATGCGTTTCTCGATGCCGCGGCCGAAGTCGGCATTCCGCGCACGCCGGATTTCTGCCGGCGCGACATCGCCGGTGCCGGCTATTACCAGATGAACACCTGGAAGGGGCGGCGTTCCTCGACGGCGACTGCCTATCTGAAGCCGGCGCGCCGCAACCCAAACCTTCATATCGTTACCGATGCCCTCGCCACGAAGGTTGAACTGGCAGGGCGTGAGGCGATCGCGGTGCTGTACGAACGGGGCGGCGTCCAGCATCGCGCGCGCGCCAGGCGCGAGATCGTGGTTTCCGCCGGTTCCTTCGCAACGCCGCAATTGTTGCAGCTATCGGGCATTGGTCCCGGCGC
>JANPMU010000017.1:0-10319 GCA_031427095.1 Sphingomonas sp. | reverse complement strand
CGCATAGTCATCGCTTGCACGCATGCGCTGCTCGAGCGCGGCGGTCTCGATCGTACCGGGGCAGATCGCGTTGCAGCGAATGCCGTCGCCAACGTGATCGGCGGCGAGCGCCTTGGTCAGGCCGATGACCGCGGCCTTCGTGGAGGCATAGGCGAAGCGATCGCGCACGCCGCGCACTGAACTTGCGACCGAGGACATGGTGATGATTGATCCAGTGCGGCGCGCGATCATGCCCGGCAACAGCGCGCGGATCATGCGGTACATCGCGGTAACGTTGAGCTCGAACGAGCGCGACCATTGGCGCTCGTCGCAATCGAGCACGGTGCCATAGGCCACCTGGCCGGCGCACAGGCACAGGATGTCGATATCGCCGACACCGCGACAGAAGGTGTCGATCTGCGCCCGATCCGTAAGGTCGATGACATGTGTTTCGCAAGCGGTTTTCGCGCCCACTTCGGCGAGCGTTGCGGCATTGATGTCGAGCGCCAGCACCCGTGCGCCTTCGGCCACGAAGCGTTCGACGATCGCCCGACCGATGCCTTGAGCGCCGCCGGTGACGATCGCAGTCTTTGCTTTGAGTCGGTCGGGCATCGTCTAACAGGGCCATTCTAGGAGATGGCGCCTGGCGCGCGCCGATATGCGGCGGGCGATGGCGCTGGTAGTGCCAGTCCCGCCTGCGGGCTTGGGGTGTTTCATCGCCGCTGCCATTAGGCGATCACGCGCTACGATGCCAGCCGCAGCCGTCCGCCGCGCGGCGCGTCCGCATCCTGAGACACCTGGCTAGGAGCTTGTGAACCGCCCCGGGTTTGCCGGAGACGAGCTGAGGTTAGTCTGACATCACCGAATTAAGCGTTCCGACGAGCAGGTGCGATGGTGGCCTCATGCCGCCAGGCGGCCAGCAAGCGATGTCGATCCAGGTCGCCAAATGCACACATCGTAGCTAGGCATGCGCCATGCCCATTCTCGCAAACCATCTTGCGCATCTTCAAGACCTCAGGGGCCGGGGGCGCTTAAGGAGCCTCATTCCGACGAGTGGCATCGACTTCTCGTCGAATGACTATCTCGGCCTCTCCTCGTCACCCCGGCTTTCCGATGCTGTCGGACAGGCATTGGCACGCGGGGTGCCGATCGGCTCCGGGGGATCGCGCCTCTTGCGCGGCAATCACGAGGAGCATGAAGCGCTTGAAGCTGAAGCGGCCGCCTTCTTTGGTGCCGAGGCGGCGCTTTACTTCTCGAGCGGCTACACCGCCAATGCAGCATTATTGTCTACTTTGCCTCAACGTGGTGACCTCGTCGTTCATGATGCGCTGATCCATGCCAGCGCTCACGAGGGAATGCGGCTTGGCCGCGCCCAGCTTATGTCCGCCGAGCACAACGACATTCAGGCCTTCGAAGACGCTATTCTCGCCTGGCGCAAGGCAGGCGGCGTTGGCCGACCGTGGATCGCTGTTGAAAGCCTCTACAGCATGGACGGCGACCGTGCTCCACTATCCGAGCTGGCGGAGATCGCGTCTATTCATGACGGCTTTCTCCTGATCGACGAGGCCCACGCAAGCGGCGTGTTCGGCTTGTCCGGGCGCGGGTTGGCAGATGGGCTCGATGGCTCCGAGAACGTCGTCACCCTGCGCACTTGCGGAAAAGCCCTCGGCTGCGAGGGAGCGTTGGTCTGTTGCGGCCATGCCCTGCGCGATTTCCTCATTAATCGAGGGCGCAGCTTTATCTTCTCGACAGCGCCGTCGCCGTTGATGGCCAGCGCGGTCCGCGAGGCTTTGCGCATCGTTGCCGAGGAGCCCGAGCGGCGCGAGCGCTTGTGGGCGCTGGTCGTCAAAGCGGAACAGGCGTTAGCGCGATGCGGGGTAGAGCCCACTGGATCGCAGATCCTGCCAGTGGTGATCGGGGACGATGTGAGCACGATGCGAGTCGCAGCAGCAATACAGGCGGCGGGCTTCGACGTCAGGGGCATCAGGCCGCCAACCGTACCAGCGGGAACGTCGCGCTTGCGCATCTCGCTGACGCTGAACGCCAGTTCGTCGGACGTGGAAGCGCTAGCCGACGCACTCCAGGAAGCGCTCAGATGAACGGCCCGGCCATAATAGTCACCGGCACTGACACGGACGTAGGAAAGACGGTGTTCTCAGCGGCACTTGCCGCTGCTTTGGGCGCATCTTACTGGAAACCAATCCAGGCGGGATCGATTGGCGACACCGACACCGATCGGGTGGCGGCGCTGTCGGGCTTGCCGCCGTCCAAGATGCTGGCCGAAGCATATCGCCTCCGCACACCCTGCTCGCCGCACCGCGCTGCTGAACTCGACGGCGTGTCGATCGACCTAGCCTGTCTTGACCCTCCCGTCCTCGATGGCCCCCTGGTGATAGAGGGCGCAGGCGGTGTGATGGTTCCCGTAACCAGGGACACACTCTTCGCTGATCTCTTCGCGCGGTGGCAGCTTCCAACGGTGATCGTCGCGCGCACCGCGCTCGGGACTATCAATCACAGTCTGCTGTCGATCGAGGCGCTTCGCTCACGCGAGGTCCCGATCTGTGGCATCGCCTTTATCGGGGAAGCCAATGAGGACAGTGAATCGACCATTGCCGCGATCGGTATGGTCCGCAGGCTTGGCCGTCTGCCGCATCTGCCACGGCTCGACCAAGCGACTTTGGCGGCGGCGTTCCAAGCCCATTTCAAGGTAGAGGACTTTAGGTGACTTCACCTGTCTGGCATCCGTTCACCCAGCACGGGCTCGGTGAGCCCATCCCGATCGTCACATATGCCGAGGGTGCCCTGCTTCACACTCAGGACGGCCGGCGGATCATCGATGCGATCTCCTCATGGTGGGTCACGACTCACTGCCACCGCCATCCGCGAATCATGGCGGCGATTGCGGCGCAGGCTGAGCGTCTCGATCAAATCATATTCGCCGGATGGACGCACGAGCCTGCGGAGACACTTGCGCGCGCGCTCACCGAAGTCATGCCGCCTGCGCTGACTCGCGTTTTCTTCTCTGACTCTGGCTCGACGAGTGTTGAGGTCGCACTCAAGATGGCGCTCGGCTACTGGATGAACCTGGGCGAGCCCCGTCATCGCATCCTTGTCCTCGAGCACAGCTATCACGGGGACACCATTGGCGCGATGTCGGTCGGCGCCCGCGGCGTGTTCAACCGCGCCTACGAGGCGCTGCTGTTCGACGTCGTCACTTTGCCCTTTCCGTCCGCTGCCCGCACGCAGGACACTCTCGACGCGCTGGAGGCGGCATGCCGCGAACGGCCGGCCGCTCTCATCGTTGAGCCGTTGATCCTGGGTGCCGGGGGCATGCTCATCTATCCTGCCGAGGTTCTTGCCGAAATGCGCGCGATCTGCGCCCTGCATGGTGTCTTGTTCATTGCAGACGAAGTGATGACGGGCTGGGGACGAACAGGGACTCTGCTGGCGTGCGAGCAGGCCAGCGTGACGCCGGATATACTTTGCCTGTCGAAGGGCCTGACAGGAGGCGCACTGCCCTTGGCAGTGACCATGGCGACCGAAGAGATCTTTGCTGCGCATCTGTCGAGCGACCGCGCGCGCATGTTCTATCACTCGTCCAGCTACACAGCCAACCCGATTGCGTGCGCAGCTGCTAACGCCAACCTTCTCATTTGGCAGGAAGAACCGGTACTGGCGCGCGTCGCCGATCTCACCCAACGACAGGAACGGCGCCTGGCGAGCCTCGCCTCACATCCGCAGGTCAAAAATGCGCGCAGGATTGGAACGATAACCGCCCTCGAGGTCGCGGATGACGAGGGCGGCTACCTCTCGCACCTCGGCCCCCGGCTGCGCGCCGCCTTTCACGATCGGGACGTGCTTCTCCGTCCCTTGGGGAACACGGTCTACGTCATGCCGCCTTACTGCATTGCGGATAGCGAGCTGGATCAAATTTACACCGCCATCCTTGAAGCCATTGCGGAGACGCACGACGCTGGCTGAAGGGAAGCAGGCGGTGGCGAGGAGTCCCCATCTCCTGAGAGGAGGGGCAGTCAGTCAGGGCCTGAAGCCTGTCGGGTTGTGGTCCACTGCGCCCGACTGAAGCCGAGTTGCCGTTGGATTGACAGCAGCGTCGCAACTTAATCTTCAATATGGTTTCGGGTCAGGCACTGAGGTCGCGACCGAGCGGATGCCAATTCAAGATTGCTGTAGACTAGCAAGTGATAGAATCTTTATCCTTGATGGTGAGGAGAGGCCATGCCCCCGCGCCATTATGACTGGATCCATTATCATGCGTGAAGCCGCCATCGTTTCCACCGCCCGCACGGGCATCGGCAAGGCTCATCGGGGCGCGTTCAACGCGACCGAAGGGCCGGCCCTTGCTGCACATGTGATGAATGCGGCAGTGGAACGTGCCGGGATCGATCCTGCCCGGATCGACGATGTCTTCTGGGGAGTCGCCAACCAAGTCGGCGCCACGGGTAATAATGTTGGGCGCCTAGGACTATTTGCTGCGGGTCTGCCGCAATCGGTGCCCGCCTTCACGCTCGACCGGAAATGCGGCTCGGGTCTGACTGCGATCGCGCTCGCTGCGCGTACGATCATGTGCGGTGAGGCCGATGTGACGCTTGCTGGCGGCATGGAGTCAGTGAGCCTGACGATCGCAGCCGGCCGATCGGCGACGATCAGCGAATCGGTCATCGCCAACGAACCGGCAGCGTATATTCCCATGATCGAAACCGCCGAAATCGTCGCCCAGCGCTATGGGATCAGTCGCGAGGCCCAGGATGCTTACGGCGCGCTGAGCCAGCAGCGCGCGGCGGCGGGGCTCACGGCGGGCGCTTTCGTCGAAGAGATCGCTCCGATCACGGTCCAAAAAACGGTTTTCGACAAGGAGGGTAAACCGGCGGGTACCGAGACCGTAACGGTCAGTCAGGACGAAGGCATCCGTATTGGCACGACGCTTGAGGCGCTAAAGGGCTTGAAGACAGTCTGGCCGGGTGGCGCGTTCACTGGCCCGGGAAGGAGCGTGACCGCAGGCAATGCCAGCCAGCTTTCCGACGGTGCGTCCGCGCAGATCCTGATGGACCGTGCAACTGCCGAAGCCGAAGGGAAAGAGGTACTCGGAATCTACCGCGGCTTTCAGGCAGCGGGGTGTGCGCCCGACGAAATGGGGATAGGCCCGGTTTTTGCTATTCCCAAGCTCCTCAATCGCGCCGGACTGTCGGTCGCTGATATCGGGCTTTGGGAACTGAACGAGGCGTTTGCGAGCCAGTGCCTCTATTGCCGCGACACGCTTGGCATCGATCCGGATAAATATAACGTCAACGGCGGCGCAATCGCAGTCGGGCACCCGTTCGGAATGACCGGATCACGGCTCGTCGGTCACGCCCTGATCGAAGGCAGAAAACGCGGAGTGCGCTATGTCGTCGTGTCGATGTGTACGGCAGGGGGCATGGGCGCGGCGGGGCTGTTCGAAATCGTTTAGCGACTCTGTTTGGTCGCCAATAACTCCGCTGTCGCCCGCCTCGGTTCCTGCGCCTCCATCGGCGATCTGAGCCAAGCCTGCGCATGGCAAGCAGGCCTGGCCGAAGAGATGAGCGATGAGACCAGTGCGGCGGCGAGATCGTCGCTTGCCGCGAAGCCTCTAACCTCTGATGTCAACGGCGGCATCATGATCTGCCTTCTTCTGAGTGGTCCATCGACTATCATAGTCTGGACCTCGAGGGAGAACATGGATGGGCAGGAAGCGTCACACGCCGAAGGAGATTATCGGCAAGTTGCGTGAGGCAGAGATCGTGCTGGCGCAGGGCGCGCAGATCGGCCCGCTGCAGAACAAGGCGCAATATGAGAAGGTCAAGGGCTTCCTCGCCGACGCGCGCGCCAACGGCAACATCATCGCCGGGGGCGAAGTCGAGGAGCGACCGGGTTATTTCATCCGCCCGACGATCGTGCGCGACATTCCGGACGGCACCAAGCTGGTCGACGAGGAGCAATTTGGCCCAGTCCTGCCGGTGTTTCGATTCTCCCACGCCGCGGACGCGCTCGTTCGCGCCAACGCCTTGCTGGCGAGCTAGAATTCGACCCGCTGGCCGATGCCGCGAGCGATTATTTTTCATCGCATGACCATCGGCAACGCCAGAGTCGCGCTTGGCGCTGTCGAACCGCGCGATGGCGACGGTGCTTGGAATCGCGGCGGTTTGTTGCGACAAGCAAGCGATAGCAGCGGCAATCTTTCGGGGGAACGCAGAGACGTGACGTCGAACATCCCGTCAGAAGGATCAACCGGACGCCGGTCGACGGTCTTCGTCAGTCACGCGAGCGCCGATCGGGTGCGGGCCGAGGCGCTGGTCGCGGCGCTCGACAAGGCCGGGATCGAGCCATGGTGGGACGGACTGATCGAGGCGGGAGCCGTTTTTTCCAAATCCATCGAGACCGCGCTCGACGAGGCCGATGCGGTGATCGTGCTGTGGTCGAAGGCGTCAATTCAGTCGGACTGGGTCCGCGACGAGGCGGCGAGCGGGCGCGATCGGACGCGGCTTGTCCCGGTGTCGCTCGATCGAAGCGAACCGCCGCTGGGGTTTCGCCAATATCAGACGATCGACCTGTCGAAGTGGCGCGGCAAGGCCGGTGATCGGCACTTCGCCGCGCTCGTCAGCCGGGTTGAAGCGCTTGGCGGACAGGAGCGGCGGTCGGCGAGTCTGTTGGCCCAGCCGCAGTCACGGCGCGGCGTGCTTGCCGCTGGATCGGGGATCGCCGTTGCGGTGGTCGGTGCCGGCGGGCTCCTGGCGTGGCAGAAGGGTCTGATTGGCGGCGATGGGGCGATTGCCAACAGCGTTGCGGTGATCCCCTTCGCCAATCTTGGCGGGGATTCGGCGCAAAGCTATTTTTCCGACGGGCTGACCGAGGAAATCCGCGCCTCGCTGGCGCGCAACGAGGGCTTGCGGGTGCTCGCGGCGACATCGTCGAATACTGCGCGCGAGCATAAGGATGAAGCGACGACCGTGGCCGCTCGGCTTGGTGTGGCATTCCTGCTGGAAGGCAGTGTGCGGCGGTCGGGCAACGTGCTGCGCATCGCCGCCGAGCTGATCGACGGCAGGACCGGGTTCAGTCGCTGGGCCAACAGTTTCGATCGTCCGGTCAAGGACATTTTCAACCTTCAGAGCGAGATTGCGCGCATGGTGGCCGAGGCGCTGTCGATGCGTATCGTCAAGGCGGACCGGCGACCCGGCGGGACACGCAATGTTGATGCGTATGAAAATTATCTGCGCGGGCGCGAAATGTTCAATAATGCGAGCGACGAGGCGACCGATCGGGCGGCGCTCGCGCATTATGATCTGGCCATCGCGGCCGATCCGAATTTTGCCATGGCGCATGCCGCACGATCGCGCTCGCTGGCCGCGATCGCCGCCGAATATGCCAAGGCTGACGAATTGAAGCCGCTTTATACAAGCGCGATCGCGGCGGCGGAGCGCGCGGTGACGCTCGCCCCCAGATTGGCCGAGGGACATCTGGCGCTGGGCTATGCCTTGTTCGCGGGACGACTCGATGTCGCGAAGGCGGCCGGACCGTATGACACGGCCTATGCGCTTGGCCATGGCGACGCCGACATCCTGCTGTTGTTCGCGCTATATTGTTCACGTGCGGGCAGGGCCAATCAGGCGCGCGCCGCGATTGCCCGGGCGATTGCGCTCGATCCGCTCAACCCGCGGACTTATCGCGCCGCCGGATCGATCGATTATGCCGCGCGGCGATATGCGTCGGCGCTAGTGCCGCTCAAGCGGGCGCTTGAGCTCAAGCCCGACATGTCCAATGCCCATGCCTTGAGCGGGAGCGCCCTGCTGCAGCTGGGAATGATACAAGCCGCCCGCGCCGAGTTTCTGGCCGAGCCGAACCCGCCATTCTCGCTCCCGGGGGTGGCGATAGTCGAGCATCGGCTGGGCAACCACGCGGCGGCCAAGGCGGCACTGGCGCGGATGGTCAACGAGCTTGGCGACAGCTGCCTGTACCAACAGGCCCAGGTCCTGGCGCAATGGGGGGATGTCGCGGGCGCCATGGCGACACTCGAGCGCGCCAAGGCGGTCGGCGATTCGGGGCTGATCTACCTTGCGACCGACCCGATGCTCGACCCGCTGCGGCGCGAACCGGAATTCGCAAATCTGGCCAAGACACTCGCGATAAGCTGACAGATCGGTCGCTGGCCAGTGACGCGAAATTATGCAACATTGCCGAATATCCACACAAAGGGAGACGCGCGATGACAATCGTTGGCGGAAAGCCGGTCAGTGATTCCGACGAAGAGATCGAGGTCGATGCAGAAGAGCAGCCTGAAGGCGAGGAACGCAGCAGCGGCGATACCCGGAGCAGCGGCGATACACGCAGTAGTGGTGACACGCGCAGCAGCGGCGATACCCGCTAGCTAAAGCGCATTCACCGATGGATCGGCCGCCATCGCGCGGTCGATCCAGTCGCGATATTGATCGACCCGGATATAGACGCCGGGGTGCGCCGCATCGGCGCAGCCATCGCCCCAACTGACGATCCCGACAAGCACTGGATCGCCATAGGTCAGCACCAGCGGGCCACCGCTGTCGCCCTGGCAGGTGTCTTTGCCCGGGGCAGTCGCGCACAGCATCGTTTCGTCGGTTAGGCCGATATAGCTGCGTGCCGAATTGCAATCCACGGTCATGAGATCGACCTGCATCAGGATGGTCGATGTGCGACCATCGGGTCCGGGGCTGGTCTTGCCCCAACCGGTTGCCGTGACGGCAGCGTTCTCCAGCGCGATGGCGCCGTCGGACAGCGTAACGGCCTCGATCTGCCCGCCCGCCTCAAGATCGGTCTGATCGTCTGCGGCAAGATGGACCAGCGCGATATCGTTGCGGTGGGTGGCGGGGTCGTAGCCCGCGTGGCGGACCATCCGGTCGATTCGGAATGTCACACCGTCCCCCGCGTCGAGATCGCGCACACCAAGGCGAATGCGGTATCCCTCATCAATCTGGGCCTGCGTAATGCAATGCGCCGCAGTCAGCACCCATTCGTCCGCGATCAGCGATCCGCCGCAGCGGTGGGCAAGCTCGGCATCGCTTTTCTGCGCGCGCTCCTCGGCCGAATAGCCGTCGAAGGTTGAATAGATTTGCGCCTGCCACGGAGCTCCGCCGGCTACCGCGCGCGATTGGGCCTGCGCCGCTGAACCCGCCACGAGCGCGAGCGCGGCAAGCAAGGCAATCCTGGTCCGCATGATCTGTCCCCCGTTCCCGCTGGCCCCGGCGTGTGGCAACAGCCGGGTTGGAGTATCGCACAGCATGCGGCAGGCATGAAAATCTATTTTGATGGCGGGTGCCGGCCCAATCCGGGAGTGATGGAAATCGCCGTGGTGGTGCGCGGCGCGGTGCACCACGTCGCGGACCTCGGCTTCGGATCGAGCGAGATGGCGGAATGGCTGGCGTTGCTCCACGCGGTCGATCTCGCAGCAACGCTCGGCATGCGCGATATCGTCTTGCTGGGCGATGCGATCGGGGTGGTCAACCAGGCTATGGGCAAGGCGAAATGCCGTAATCCGGCGCTCGCGGCGTGTCGCAATCGGTTCGAGCAGCGTCGTGCAGAATTCGATCGGGTGCGCGTTCGCCACGTCGCGCGGAACCAGAACCTCGCTGGAATCGCTTTGATCAGGATCGGCGAAAGCGCGCGATATGGGCGCGCCGGTCGGATGTGAAAGGAGTGAACGGAATGAGCGTAGCCTTCCGCCGCGAAAGCGATGAAGAGCATCTCGAGCCCAAGTTCGAGCGGCCGCTTCCGCCCGGCCCCAACCTCGTCACCGCTGCCGGCCTGGCGCAGGCCGGAGCACGCGTGAGCGAACTCGAAGCTGCGGTCGCGGTCGAAAGCGACGAGGCCGAGCTAAACGAAGCCAGACGTGACCTGCGTTATTGGCGGACCCGGCTTGCCACCGCGACCGTCGCGCCGCTTCCGGACCCGGATGAAGTCGGCTTCGGATCGCGGGTCCGCTTCCGCCTGCGCGGTGCGGAACAGACGCTGCGGATTGTCGGCGACGATGAGGCTGACCCGGCCGGGGGGGCGATCGCTTACACCGCGCCGCTCGCCCGGGCGCTGATCGGCGCGCGTGCGGGGGATCTTGCCGATTTCGCGGGCGAAGCCGATGCGATCGAAGTCATCGAGGTCGGCTCGATATCGTCCTGATCCGCGCGGCTTTTCGGGCTAGAGTCTGTTTCAGCTGCGCTGAATCGGCACCGGCCCGCTCCCCCACCCGGCCTCCCAATCAGCATATTGTATGGGAGGCCGGGTGGGGGAGCGGGCCGGTACCGGCTAACGGAAACAGAACCTATGCCGTTGCCTCTGGTGCG
>JANPMU010000016.1:0-5291 GCA_031427095.1 Sphingomonas sp. | reverse complement strand
GTAGAGCCACAGCGTCTTGGCATCGGGCACCGCATCTTCCAGCCCCAGCCCGACGAACCGCATGAAAGAAAGCCGGTCGCGCAGCTGATATTCCATCGCGTCATCCGACAGATTGTACAGCGCCTGGAGCACCAGCGCCTTGAAGATCAGCACCTCATCCCACGGCTTGCGCCCCGCCGCGCTCTTGCGATCATCCTCAGCCCGGCGCAGACCGCCCTTCACCAGCGCCGTCTTCAGCTTGCCGCGGAACAGCTCAAACGGAACCGCCGCCAAAATCGCCACCAAAGGATCAGACTTGGCGTCCAGACCTTCATACCGATGCTGCAAATCAAAAAATCCCGGCTGGCTCATCGTCCAAACTCCCTCGCAGGTTCAACATCCTTGAATCGGATATTGACCGCTCTGGGAAGGGGCTATTTTTCGAGGTGGCCTTACCACTCGATCGCCAATTCTAAGGCGACTCTTTGAAATCGACTGGCAAGATCACACCTCCGTCGCAGCCAGGTAGACGAGGGATCGCTCTATGAAGCTCTTGATCGGTTCATAGTTGAAAGTTTCGAAATAGCCGGTGCCAGTGAGTGCACGAGATCGTCCGGATTTTGTATTCAAAGCTGCTCGATCTATCGCCACGACGTTGACCGGTGATTCGCCGATCGTGGTCAAATTCCCCGCAATCAGGCTCGCGTCAGGGTACCAGGGTGCGGCCGTCAGGCTGAAATCCGCCAGTTTCCCTCCGGTGTGGCAATCCGTCAGCTGCGCCGTCCACCCGGTCGGCATCGCGACCGAGAGCAGGCCAACTGCGTCGCCGAAGTCGGCGGGGATGAACCGATCGAGTTGAAGCTGCCCGGTTATGGCGATCGCCTGCCATCCGTCACCCCGACGGCGCAGGAAATAGCCGTCGGGAACAGGCAAATTTGAGTTCAGCGTGTCTTGCTGGAAGGCGGAAAACGTCAAGGCACTGCCATCCGAAAAGTTGAACTGGCACCAGTTCCAGCCGTCGAAAGGAGACACGGCAGTCCACCCGTGCATGGCCGCTGGCGGCGCGGGAGCGACCGGTTCGGTCGGCATCGCAATGTCCATCGTCATAAGCTGGTGATCGATCCACCCTGCGCCTTTGACGGTGTAACTCCTGCCGCCGAACGAGACCGTCCCGGACACCAGCAATTGCGGCCAGCTGTAATAAAATCCGGGTGCGACGCCGTCGAATATGCCGCTGTTGTCGCGGCCTTGCAGGAAAAAGGCTTTCGTAGGGTCCATCGGCGATGAGACCGAGAGATCGATTTGCATGTTCTCGCCGTCATCGACCCGGACCCGCAGCGGCAGAACATCCGCGCCGGTCCCTGTCATGCTGTCGGGTCCGCAGCGGAATTTCAGCGGGCTTGCGCCGAACTCCACCGTGCCGCCCATCATCGCGGATTGCACGTTCGGCCTGCGCCGTATGGTGCGCGCCTCGCCTTCGGTGGCGACGGTGATCGTGGCGATCGAACTGACGACCTGCGCTTCCGCATCGGTCCAGTTCGCCATTTTCTGGACCGCGAGGGATGCCATGCGGTTCCGGGAAATATCCACGAACACTCCGATACGATCGGCCTCGCCCCGCCCTTCGATCTCGAGATCGCAACCGAGCCAATACCATTCCTCGCCGGACTTGAGGTGAAGGCTGTGGTCTTGCGGAAATTGCAGGGTATTGGGCGGTGGTTCCAGACCGAACGATGCGCCATTTGCCATCAGGTTCAGGATCACCGCCGCATCCCTGGCATCGCGCAACTCGCCCGCAGCCACCCACAGCGCGTCACGCAAAATTTTCTCGCCCGGGATGGTCAGCAAATAGTCGGGCACAGACTTGATGTAGGCCTGCAAGGCTGTGGATGGTGGCATCTTCACTGGCATGGGATACCTCTTGATTAATCCTGGCTACCGATCAGTGGCTGGTCAGCTTCCCGATAAGTGTCTTCGCCTGTTGCAGATCGATCGAAAGCGGCTGTTCGCCAAAGTCTTCCACAAATTGAGTGAGGAGTTCCAACGCCTGTCCGACCCGCCCTTGCGATTCCAGCAAGCCGGCCAACCCGACCCTGGCCCGCAGTTCGATCGTCTTCGCTCCTTTGGTTCGCGCCATGTTTAACGCGGTCCGCAAATCCTGTTTCGCCTGCGCGTCGCGTCCCGTCTGCAGATTGAGCCGCGCGCGACCGATCAGGTTCTGCGGACTATAGATCTGCTCCTCAGGGTTGCATTGCAGCGCCTCTTCAAATGAGGCCCGTGCTTCATCGATCTTGCCGCAGGCGGCCTCGGCTTCGGCGCGAAATCCGATGAACGCCCCCATTGAGACGCGGCTGTCGAGGGCGACAAGCTTTGCGATGCCCGTCTCGATCATGGCCAGGCCTGGTTCCGGGTCGCCCAACCGGGCTTTGGCCAAGCCCGCGCACGGCAAGGCCAAAGCCTCGATTTGCTGGAAGGCCGATGACTTCGCTTTCGCGAGAGCGTCTTCGCAGGCGGGCATTGCCAGGCCGGCATCGGCCAGTTGGATGTGCCGCAACGCACCGAATTGCGTGACGAATACCTGATCCCAAAGATCCCCGCTCTCGAGCGAATGGGCGACGGCGATTGCCTGACGCTCGGCCGCCAGATCCAGTCGGCCAGCCAGCGCGGCACAGGTGGCGGCATGCGAGAAGCAGGGCGCGATCCTGTTTTTCTCAAGTTCGCCTCCCACCTCCGGCAGGCTTTCCCAAATCTTGAAGTATTGCTCCGCTTTCGCGATTTCTCCCTGATAAAAATGGGACAGGAACTGCGAGTAGTTTGCCAACCTTGCGCAAAGCCGACGCGTCTCGGCGTTCGTCGTGGCATCGGTCTTGGACGACAAGACGATCAGTTCCTGGGCGTCAGCGGCTGCGGCCAGCCAGTTACTGGCCATAAAGCGCTCGACGAACGACGAAAACGTCAACTGAATAAGAAGCCTGATATCGTCCATGTTTTCGGCAATCACGGCGTTCCGGGCCATCAGTGATCGGACTTCCTGGCCCCGATATCCACTCAATGTGTACAATACCCGCCTGAGCGCAAAACTGATTTCGATTTCTTGTGCGTCTCGCTCCGGCGTTTCCGGCAAATTCGCCAGCAACCTGTGTCCCGAGCGCAAATCATCCGCCGCTTCTTCGAATGCATGGCGCGAAACGGCCGCCTTTCCTGCCTCTACCCACAGCGGTATTGCCTTCTCGAACACCCCAGCTTCGGTCCAGTGGTTCGCGACAACCTGGGGCTGCGCCTCGGCGATGGAGGTAAATTTGTCAGAAATGGTTTGAGCAACCAACGCATGGAGCTCGCGGCGGCGGCTGGGCAGCAAGGCCTCATACGCCGCGTCCTGAATTAAGGCGTGCTTGAAACTGTAGCGCGCATTCGGCGCAAGCCCCCGCTCCTGCAGCAAGCCCGCGTTCGCGAGCTGGATCAGCGATGCCCGCAGCTTGCTCTCATCCATCGGCGATATCGCGGCCAACAGCGTGTACGGAAATTCCCGGCCGAGCACGGCACCCAGTTGCGCAATCTCCTTCGCGGCATCGAGCTTGTCGAGGCGCGCAGAGAGTGAATCGAACAGCGTTGCAGGAATTTCACGGGCACCGATGCTCCGGCCCCGGTCCACGACCAGATGAGCGAGCTCTTCGGCAAACAGGGGAACCCCCCCAGACCTCTCGACGACCGCATCCAGCACGTCGCCATGAACGCCGTCTTCGGGAAGCACCGCCAATACCAGCGAGCGCGTATCAGATACGCTCAAATTGGTCAGGACGAGATCGACATGATGTCCGCGTCGCGCCCACGGGGCTTCGAATTCGGGCCTGGCAGTGACGATCAGAACCAGGGGAAACCCCGAGCATTGCTCCGCCAGCAGCTGAATAAACTCCAGCGAAGAGGGATCGACCCAGTGCATGTCCTCGATGTGGAGCGCAACGGGCATCTCGGAGGCGACGTTGAAAATCCATTCCGCCATCGTCGCGATCAGTCTTTTCCGCTTCGCCTCGGGCGTACCCGCCAGTTCCCGATATCCATCCGGGATGGGAAGCCGCAACAGATCGGCAATCAGCGGCAGCGCCTCCTGCGTATCCAGCCCGGCGCGCAAAAGAGCCTGTTCCAGGAGGTTTTGGCGAGAGACCTGGTCGATCACGTCTTTCCATCCGACAACGCCCTCGATCAGCTGGATAATCGTGTAGAACGGCGCGTTGCTGTGAAGCGACGAACCCGCTGTCTCGAGCCACAGTATTTCGAGCTCCGCGCTGCGTTCCTTGACTTCGGCCACAAGCCGGGATTTTCCGACGCCCGCCTCGCCGCTGACCAGAATGTAGCTACCGCCCGCTCCATCCCGCGCCGTTTTAAGTCGTTCGATTGCCAGGGCGATGTCAGCAGACCGGCCGACGAACGGCAAGACTTCGCGTCGCGACCAGCGCGAGCGATCCGTCATGGCCGTTTTCGGCACGCTCAGCAGGCGAAACTCGTCTTCGTCTTCGGAGGTGATGGAAATACCGAGGGCTTCCGCCGTGAAAATATTTCCGACGAGTTCGTGCACGACATCGGTAATCCACAATGCCGCAGGCGGCGATTTATCCCGCACCAAAGCGGCTATGCTAAGCGTTTCGCCAAATATCTCGGCGCCTGAATTCCCATCTCGGGTTACCATCACGACGCCGCAATGGATTCCTATGCTCGCCGACGGATGCAATCGGCTCAGCTTGGGAATTTCAATGGTGATGGCGGCCACGGCGTGCATGATCGCCAGACCCGCCTGTATCGCGCGCTGGGCCGCGTCTTCCTGCGCCTGCGGATAGCCGAAGCAGATCACCAGCTCGCTGCCGAACTCGCTCACGAGGTGACCGGAGAAATTATTCGTCTCGCGCATGACGGCACGTCGATAAGCCAAGGCCACGCCATGTCTCGATTCAGGATCGATCTGGATGGTCGGATCGGTCAGGCGATCGAGCCTGCACGAAAGCGCGACGACGTGACGGAGTTCGCTTTGCGGTTGTGCGGTCGATCCGGGGAGCAAATGCTCCGCCCAACTCCCCTGTTCATCACCTGGGAGCGCCGCGTCGGCCGACAACGCGGCGTCTGAACACTCGACTGGCAGCAACAGGCGGTATCCTCGCTTGGGAATCGTCTCGATTGCGTTGCTCGCGGAATCTGGATGGTTGAAAGTCTTGCGCAAAACATAGATTGCGCGGGTCAGGCTCTCGTCCGATCCGAATTTCAGCTTCCAGACTTCGTCGATCAGTTCGTCGCGCGATATGACTTCCCCGCTTCTGCTGGCC
>JANPMU010000015.1:0-11345 GCA_031427095.1 Sphingomonas sp. | reverse complement strand
CTGGTTCCGCGCTCGCCTAGATCAATGCCCGCACCTTGACAGGCTGCTGAAAAACTCGGCCCTCGACGCGGTTTGAGGAACATGATTCACTCTTTCTGTGGCGTTTTTGGGGGTGCACTTACGACGCCGACGCTTTGGTCTGGTACACTTCGGATTCGGAGCTGCCGGGGCTTGTCGCCGAGGCCGAAACGCTAGCCGAACTCCAGCGCAAGATCGGCGAGCGGTTCACCGACATGCTCGAAGGCAATGCTCACCTGATCATCGACAAGTCGCGCCTCAACGGTCCGCACGAGGTGCGCTTGATCGCCTTTTCGGAGACCCGCGCGCCGATCGCCGCCTGACTTCTCGAAGGCTATGGCAAGCTGGTCAAGCGCACCCTTCGCGACCACGGCTTCAAGAAACTGCGAAGCGGCAAGGGCGACCATGAAGTCTGGTGGAACCCGGACACGAAACAGCAAGTCACGGTCGACGGCGGAACGCGATCGCGCTTTACCGCGCAGGAAACACTCAAGCAGGCAGGTATCAAAGTGCGCCTCTGAAGCAGCGCAGGCGCTTCATGTGCGCCCCCGGCGCTCCGCTATAAATTCCTCGAAATCAAATGGCTCGCCCGGGCCACTGTCGATCCCTTCCTGGATCGCCTGCCGGAGGGCCTCGAGCTTCTCTTCCTCGGCCAAGCAATCGCAAGCCAGCGCGGACGACTTCGCTGGTCGAGGCGTAGCGGCCCTCGCGGACCTTGCGTTGGGCGAACTCGCGGAAGTGGTCGCCGAGGGCGAATGAGGTGACGCTGTTCATGCCGAACGCATACCAATATTTAGTAATTGAAACAAGGTCGACAGCGGTTGGTGATCCGCGCCGCGTTCGCTAAGCCCGCCCCTCTATGACCAATCCCAAGCCTCCCGAGCGGATCTTCGCCAATGCGAAGGTCGATGCCGCCGCTGCCAAGCATGTGCCCAGTTCACCGCAGACCGAGAGCGCGGCGTATAAGCTGGCGTTCCAGGACAATGAATTCCTGCTGCGCGAGGATTTGCGCCCGGTGCGCTTCCAATTGGAGCTGTTGAAGCCCGAGCTGTTGATGAACGAGGCGCAGATCGGCTCGACCTTCGTCTTTTATGGTTCGGCGCGAATTCCTGAACCGGCCAAGGCCGACCTCCTGATCGCCGCCGCGACCAGCGACGAGCAATTGCTCATCGCCCATAAGCTCAAGGCCAAGTCGAAATATTACGACGTTGCGCGTGAGCTCGCCCGGCTCGCCAGCCGCGTCGACCGCGACGAGGAGGGCAAGCGCCACTTCGTCGACTGTTCGGGCGGCGGACCGTCGATCATGGAAGCCGCCAACCGCGGCGCGAGCGACGAGGGTCAGGAGTCGATCGGGCTCAACATCGTCCTGCCCCACGAACAATTGCCCAACGCCTTCGTCACGCCTTCGTTGAGCTTCCAGTTCCATTATTTCGCGTTGCGCAAGATGCACTTCCTGCTGAGGGCGCGGGCGGTCGCGGTGTTCCCCGGCGGGTTCGGCACGTTCGACGAAATGTTCGAGCTGCTGACGCTGATCCAGACCGGCAAGGTGCGGCCGATGCCGGTGCTGCTGTTCGGGCGCGAATTCTGGGAACGGATGATCGACTTCCAGGGGCTCGCCGACGAAGGCGTGATTTCGCGCCACGACGTCGACCTGATCAGCTGGTGCGAAACCGCCGAGGAAGCCTGGGACTGCGTCCACAAGCATTACGAACAGGCGTGAGCGTTTGTTCGTCTTTCGACGAAGCTGAACCGGTCGGAACCGCTTATTGGGTCTTCACGCCCGACGGCCCGGTCAGCTTGGCCGCGCCCTCGCCACCGACATTCTTGGGGTTGGCGCCCGTTTGCTGCTCGGTCAGCACCGGCTCGTTCTCGGCTTTCTGAGCGCCCGCGCCAGCCGCCTCGGCCGCAGCCTTGTCGCCCGAAACGCCAGCCGCGGAAGCGGCCTCGGCTGGAGCGGCGGGAAGCGGCAATGGCGAATCGCTATGCGCGTTCAGGAATGCGATGATGTTGGCACGGTCTTCGGGGTTCGACAGGCCGGCAAAGGTCATCTTCGTGCCAGGAGCGAATTTCTTGGGATTGGCCAGCCAGGTCGAAAGCGATTCCCAATCCCAATTGCCGCCCTTGCCGGCGAGTGCTTCAGAAAAAGCGAAACCGTTGGCGCCCTTGCCGACCGGCTCGCCCAGCACCGCCCACAAATTCGGTCCGAGCGCATTGGCACCGCCCTTGTCGGCGTTGTGGCAGGCGGCGCATTTCTTGAACACCTGCTCGCCCTTGGCCGGGTCGGAACTCGCGAGATAGAAGGCGATCGGCTCCTCAGCGACCACAGCGCCTGCGCCTTCCTCGATCACGCCCGCGATCGGATAGCCCATTTTCTCGGGGCGCTCGTCATGGAAAATCTCGCTGGCGACAATCGATCCGCCTAACGCGACGATGCCCGCGAACAACACCCAGCCCGCGATGGTATTACTCCGGTCGTCCATGAAGTCCCCGTTCGGCCGCGCCGATGCTGGCGGTGAGAAGTGGCGCTCCCTTTAAGCGGGCGTTCCCCAATCTTCAAGCGGCCCAATCTTCAAGCGGCCCGAGCTTCAAGCCGCGAGCCAATGCTCGAGCAAGGTTCGGGCAATGGCATAAGGCGGCGGCGGGAGGAACGAAGCAGCCAATTCCCCCGCGAGCGCCTCGCCGACTTCGGAGCGGCTGAACCAGCGCGCGTCGTCGAGCTCGGTCCGGTCGATGGTCAGCGCATCGTCGGCGGCGTGCGCCGTGCAGGCGATCATCAGCGTTGACGGGAACGGCCACGGCTGGCTCGCGACATAGGTTACACCGCCAACCGCGATTCCCGCTTCCTCGAACAACTCGCGGGCGACCGCCGCCTCGATCGTCTCGCCGACCTCGACGTAGCCGGCCAGCGCCGAATAGCGCCCGGGCGGATATTGCGGCTGGCGACCCAACAGCACCCGATCGCGATGGATCGCGAGCATGATGACCACCGGGTCAACGCGGGGGTAATGCTCCGCGCGACAGCTCGGGCAGCGGCGCGACCAGCCGCCGCGGACCATTTCGCTCGGCTGTCCGCAGGTCGAACAAAAGCGATGGCTCCAATGCCAGTTGCCGAGGCTCAGCGCCGCTGCGAAGGTCGGCGCGTCGCGCTCGTCGAGTTGCGCAAGCATGGCGAACGGTGCGCGCCGATTGACCGGCGGGTCCGGCGGAAGCGCCGAAAAGCGCGGCTCGCCGTGATCAAGCCCGAGGAACAGCGCCGGATCGCCGACTTCGCCCCACTCGATCCGTCCATCGCGATCAACGGCGGGAAAGCCTTCGAACCATTTCAGTTCACGCGCGGCCGGGTCGTGGGCGAGCGCCGCGATCCGTTCGGCCTGGGGGCGAAGCGCATCAGCGCGGTCGAGCCCGGGGCCGGCGAAAAAAATGTCAGGCGGCAAGGTCGTCGTCCCGTCGTTCAAGGACGAGTTCGGCCGCCCGGCGATACAGGGTTGGAAGCCCCGCCTCGGCGATGCGGTCGAGCGGCTGCCACCAGCCATCGCCATTCGGTTCGCCGCCGCAGACGACGGTCAGGTCGAGCACGAAATGGGTGAAGACATGGCGCAGGCTGGCCAACGGCGCCGCGTTCAGCCTTGGTGAACTGTCGCTCCAATCGGACCCGGGCAGCGCCGCCATTGCGCCAAGCATCCCTTTGGCGGGGCGCCGCACCAGCCACACCGCGCCGTCGCGCTCGATCCAGCGCGCAACGCCGTGGCGCAGCGGACGCTGACGCTTTTCGGCGCGCCGCGGAAACTGCTCTGGCTGACCACTGGCGAAGGCCGCGCAATCGCTTCTCAGCGGGCAAGCGGCGCAATCGGGCGCGCGCGGACGGCAGATGGTCGCGCCAAGGTCCATCATCGCCTGGGCAAAATCGCCCGCGTTGCGGGATGGCGTCATCGCTTCAGCCAGCCCACGGATTTGCGGTCGCGCCCGCGCCGCGGGCACATCGATCGCGTGGAGCCGTGCGATGATCCGCTCGACATTGGTATCGATCACGACCGCGCGCTGCCCGAACGCGATCGCCGCGATTGCCGCTGCGGTATAGGCGCCGATTCCAGGCAGTGCGCGCAGTTCGGCCTCGCTGGTCGGGAAGCCACCCATCGCCATAACCGTCCTCGCGCAGGCGATCAGATTGCGCGCGCGGGCATAATAGCCAAGCCCCGCCCACTCGCCCAGCACATCGGCGTCGGGCGCCGCAGCGAGCGATTGCACGTCGGGCCAGCGCGCGACGAATCGCTCGAACCGCGGCGTCACCGCTGCGACCGTGGTCTGCTGCAGCATGATCTCCGACAGCCACACCCGGTAAGGGTCGGACGCCACTTCGCCGGGACCCGCCCGCCACGGGAGGGGCCGGGCGCTGGCGCGATAATATGTCAGCAGGCGATTTGCAGCATTGGCGCGCATGGTATGCCTATGGCATGGTCGGCAGCGATGGCGAAGACCCCTCGATCAGGACCCGCAAGTGGCAAGGATGCCCCGCGTCGCGGCTATGCTCGCTCGGCCGGCGATATCGTTGGCGAAGTCGGCGGGATGGCGTTCCGCCGCTTCGGCTTCGTCCAAAGCGCGGTGGTCAGCCGTTGGCGCGAAATCGTCGGCGAACGCTACGCCAAGGTTTCCTCGCCCGAATCGATCCGCTTTCCTGCCGGCAAGAAATCGGGCGGCACGCTGACCCTCCTCGTCGAGGGCGCGCACGCTCCCTTGATCCAGCATTTGACCCCATTGATTGTCGAACGGGTCAATCGCTTCTTTGGCTATCCCGCAGTCGCCCGCATCGCCTTTCGTCAGGGTGCCGCCGCAGCGTCCGCCCCGCGACCGGTGCGCCCGGCCCCCGCTGCGGTCCCGCGCGAGCTTGGCGAGGGGCTGCGCCAGATCAGCGATCCTGAACTTCGCGCTTGCCTGACCTCGCTCGCCGCCCAGCTCGCCGGTTCGCGCGGCGCGCCGTCGGTCGAGTCGCCGCCTGTCATTCCCGTTCCGCTCACCATCCCGGAGTAAAACATCCCATGAAGCTTTTCCCGATCTTGGTCGCGTCCGTCGCGATTGTCGCCATCGCCGCGTGCAGTGCCGAAAAGGACAAGGCCCCGACCCAGGTCGCGTCGGCCCCGGTCAAGCCGGTGGCGCCTCCCGTCGGCGGCGACTGGAGCGAAGTCGTCAGCGCGACGCCGGAGGGCGGGTTCCTCATGGGCAACCCCGCAGCGGCGGTGAAGCTGGTCGAATTCGGTTCGCTGACCTGTTCGCATTGCGCGGAATTCAGCGAAAAATCCGACAAGGCGCTGACCGAAAATTACGTCAAGAGTGGCCGAGTGAGCTTTGAATTCCGCAGCTACATGCGCAACGGACTCGATATTGCCGCGACCCTGATCGCCGCCTGCAACGGACCCAAGAGCTTCTTCCCGATCGCGCACGCCATGTATGGTGCGCAGGCTGACTGGCTCGGCCGGGTGGCCGGCGACGCAGCCCGGCAAGAAGCGATCGCCAACCTTCCGCCGGCCCAGCAATTCGCCGGTTTCGCCAGGCTTGCGGGACTGGACAGCTTTGCGGCGATGCGCGGAGTGCCGTCGGCCAAGAGCGCGAAATGCCTTGCGGACGAGGCTGCGGTTTCCAAACTTGTCCAGCAAACCAGCGATGCCACTTCGCAATATAATATTCCGGGCACGCCTACCTTCCTGATCAACGGCGAAGTGGTCAAGGACACTGCGGCATGGGAGCTGCTCGAGCCGAAGCTGAAAGGCGCGCTGGGCGGCTGATGCGCGACTGGGGGGTCCGACCATGAAGATCCGCCGACTCAAGCTGAGCGGTTTCAAAAGCTTCGTCGAGCCTGTCGATTTGAGGATCGAGCCGGGGCTGACGGGCGTCGTCGGCCCTAACGGATGTGGCAAGTCCAACCTGTTCGAAGCGATCCGCTGGGTGATGGGCGAGGCCAGTCCCAAGTCGCTTCGCGGGGGCGGGATGGACGATGTCATCTTCGCCGGCACCGCCGCGCGCCCGCCGCGTGATTTCGCCGAAGTGACGATGCTGGTCGAACATGACGTCGGCGAGGATGGCCGGACGGGCGAGAGCGAGGTCACCCGGCGGATCGAGCGCGGCGCCGGATCGGCCTACCGGGTCGACGGCCGCGATGTCCGGGCCAAGGACGTTGCGCTGTTGTTCGCCGACGCCGCTACCGGAGCCCACTCGCCCGCCCTGGTCAGCCAGGGACGGATCGGCGCGGTGATCGCCGCCAAGCCGACCGAACGCCGCCAGATGCTTGAGGAAGCGGCCGGGATTTCTGGCCTCCACGTCCGCCGCAAGGATGCCGAGCAGAAGCTTCGCGCTACCGAAGCCAATGTGTTGAGACTGGACGAAATATTAGGCGATTACGAAACCCGCGCAGTGGCCCTCCGCCGCCAGGCGCGCGCCGCCGAACGCTATCGCAACCTGAGCGACCGCATCCGCACCGCCGAGGCGCGCTTGCTGTATAGCCGCTGGGCCGACGCCGATCGCCTCGCCGCCACCGCCACCGCCGAGGCCAGCGAGGCCGCGAGCGCCGTCGCCGCGCTCCAGCAGGCGATGGCCAGCGCACTCTCGGCGCAGGAAGCCGCCGCCGCCGCGCTCGCCGAGCGCCGCGCGCGTGCCGCCGAGGTGCGCGACGAGGGGCGCTCGCTGGCCCATGCCCTGGCGACGGTGCGCGCGCGGCGCGACACCATTGTTCGCCGCCTGACCGAGCTCGACCGGCTCGACCATTCGCTTGCCGCCGAAACCGCACGCGAACGGTCGCTCCGCGCCGACGCCACGCGGGCAATCGAAACAGTCGATCGGGAGCGCACCGAAATCTCCGAACGGCTCGCCGTTTCCGAATCACAATCGGTACGAATCACTGCGGAGTTGACCCGAGTTGAAGCCGATTCGCGCGCTGCCGAGGCTGCGCTGGCCGGCTTGCTCGCCAGCGAAGCTGCGATGCGCGCCGAGCGCCGGGTTGCCGAGGCGGCGCTGGTCGCGGCAACCGCCCAGCGCGATCGCGCCGAGTTCGATCTGCACAAGATCCGCGACCAGCGCTCGTCGCTTGGCGACGGCAGCGAAGCCGCCGGGGCGCGACAGGATGCCAACAACGCGGGCGGACTCGCTGCCGCCGAACTCGGCTTGGCCGAGCAAGCGCTCGAAGCCGCCGAAGCGGGCCGTTCGGCCGCCGCCGCCGCGCGCGACGAGCATGAAAGCGCGCTCGCCGCCGCGCGGGCCTCGCTGTCGGCGGCGCGGGCCGAACGTCAGGCGCTGGCCAATGCGCTGGATCGCGGAACGAGCCACGCAGCGCTCGCCAGCGTCACGGCCGCACCGGGATACGAACATGCGCTGGCGGCGGCGCTGGGCGAGGATCTTGATGCCGCGATCGGCGGCAATGACGCCCGTCGATGGGCCGGAAGCGAGCCCGGCACGGATGATCCCGCGCTTTCGGCGGGTCTCGAACCGCTCGCGCGATATGTCGAGGCGCCGCCCGAACTGCGCCGCCGATTGGCCCAAGTGGCGGTGGTCGATGCCGATGATGGCCAGCCGCTTCACGTTGGCCAGCGTCTGGTCACGCGTGACGGGCAGTTGCGCCGTTGGGACGGATTTGTCGCCAGCGGCGGCGGCGCCGCAGCGGCCGAGCGCCTGCTCCGCGCCAATCGGTTGATCAAGCTTGATCGTGCATTGCCCGCGCTGGACAGCGCCGTCGCCGCAGCTTTGGCAAAACGCGCCAGCGCGATCGAAGCGGTCGATCGTTTCCGCGACGCCGCCGCAGATGCCCGGACTGCGGCGTCGGTCGCGGAGCGCAATATGCGAGACGCCGCTCGCGCCGAAGATGCCGCCGCCGGTCTGAGCGAGCGGCTTGAGGCGCAGCGCGCCGCGCTGAGTGAACGCGAAGCGGATCTTGCGCCGCTGATCGAGGCGTCGCTGGGCGCGCTCGCCGGAGCCGAAGTCGCGGTCAAGGCACTCGCGGATCCGACGGTGTTGGCTAACGACATTGCTGGCGCACGTGCCGCCGCATCAACGGCGGGCGAAGCGGTTGCCGACAAGCGCGCCGAAGCCGCGACGCGCGCCCGGATGACCGCCAGCGACCGCGAACGCCACTCCGCCGCACGGCGCGAGCAGGAGGCGTGGCGCGAGCGAGCGGCCGCAGCGGAGGCGCGGCTGATCGAAACCGCCGAGCGTGACGCGGCCCAGGCGGTGGAGCGCGCGGAGATCGCCAGCCAGCCCGAGCGCGACGCCGAGGAGATCGAGGCCATCGAGCGCGCCACCGCCGCCAATGATGCGGCAGCATTCAGGGTCGAACAGGACGAACGCGAAGCGGCGGCGGCACTTGCCCAAACCGGCGAAGCCCTGGCCGTGGCCGGCGAGGCCCATTCGGCCGCGCGCGAAGCCCGCGCCGGAGCGGCTGCCCGCGCCGAGGCCCAGCAAGCACGCCGCGCCGAATATGCCCGGATTTGCGGGGAGCGGTTCGAATGTCCGCCGCCATTGCTTCCTGCCCGCGCCGGATTCAACGCCGATGAGTGGGCCAATCCCGAGCAGGAATCGGCGCAGCTCGAGCGGCTCAGCGGCGAGCGCGAGCGGATCGGCCCGGTCAATCTGGTCGCCGAACAGGAATTAATCGAGATCGAGCAGGCGCGCACGAATGGTGCGGCCGAACGCGACGAACTGGCGCAGGCGATCAACCGGTTGCGCGGATCGATCGGCAATCTCAATCGCGAAGGCCGGGTGCGCTTGCTCGACGCGTATGAAAAGGTCGACCGCCACTTCCGCAGCCTGTTCGCGACCCTGTTCGATGGCGGGCAAGCCCATCTCGCACTGGTCGAGAGCGACGATCCGCTCGAGGCCGGGCTGGAGATCATGGCCCAGCCGCCGGGCAAGCGCCTGGCCGCGCTGACCCTGCTGTCCGGGGGAGAGCAGGCGCTGACCGCGATCGCCTTGATCTTTGCTCTATTCCTGACCAACCCGGCGCCGATCTGCGTTCTCGACGAAGTCGATGCACCATTGGACGACGCCAATGTCGAGCGATTCTGCGACCTGCTCGAGCGGATGAGCGCCGAGACCGACACGCGATATCTGATTGTCACCCACAATGCCGTGACCATGGCGCGGATGCATCGCTTGTACGGGGTGACGATGGTCGAACCCGGCGTCAGTCGGCTTGTGTCGGTCAGCCTTGGAGGCGCGGCGACGCTGCTCGCAGTCGCATGATTTCCTCTATTGCGAATGATTATCATTACCTCTAATGACCGATGATGGTCACGGTCCAAGGGGGTCTCATGCGCCATTTGCGCAATTTTGCTGTTCTGGCTTCACTGCTGTCGGGTTCGGCTCCCGGCATGGCTGCGGGTGCGGCCGCCGACTATTCCGATCCGATCATCGTCACCGGCACCCGCGACCATTATCGCACCGGCTCAAGCTCGACCGCGACCAAGACCGACATGGATTTGCGCAACGTCCCCCAGGCGATCAGCGTGATCCCCGCCGAACAGATCGCCGACCAGGCGATGCGCTCGATTGCCGATGTGCTGCGCTATGTCCCTGGAATTGCCTTGTCCGGCGGCGAGGGACACCGCGACCAGATCGTCCTGCGCGGCAATTCCTCGACCGCCGACTTCTTCGTCGACGGCATTCGCGACGATGTTCAATATTATCGCGGACTGTATAATCTCGAGCGGGTCGAGGTGCTCAAGGGTCCCAACGCAATGATTTTCGGACGCGGCGGCGGAGGCGGGGTGATCAATCGGGTGACCAAGCGGCCCGAGCGGACCCGCTTTGCGCGTGCCTCCGCTTCGCTCGACAGCGAAGGAGCCTGGTATGGTGAGGCCGATCTCAACGCGCCCGTCGCCACTCACGTCGATGGCCGGCTCAATGCGGTCTATGAGGAATTCGACAATTTTCGCGATGAATATGCAGGCTATCGCGTCGGCATTAATCCCACGCTGGCGTGGCAGGCCGGGCCCGACACCCGGGTCGACCTCGGCTTCGAATATGCCCGAGACCGGCGGGTCATAGACCGCGGCATTCCCTCGGCGCGGCCCGGGACGATCCTCGATCCGGCGCGGCCGCTCGAGGGTTATGACCGGACTTTTTTCGGCTCGGCGGATGATAATCTGAGCGCCTTTGCCGGACGAGTGCTCGATCTCAAGCTTCAGCACCGCTTCAATGATCGCCTCAAGCTGACCAGCAAGGCGGTCTACGGCGACTATGACAAGACCTACCAGAACGCCTTTGCCGCCGGTCCGGTGACCATCGGAAATGACGGCGTCGTTCGAGTCGCGATCGAGGCCTACCGCGACCCGACCCATCGCCGAAACCTGTTCGTCCAGAATGATCTGGTCGCCAATTTCGCTACCGGGCCGGTCGAGCACGTCCTTCTCGCCGGGGTCGATTTCGCCGATCAGTCGACCCGCAATCAGCGCATCAACGGTTTCTTCGATTCGGGCGTCGCGACCAGCAGCAGCAAGCGGCGGACCCTAGTCGTGCTTGCGAACCGGATCGACATTCCCGCGATCACTTACCGCGCCGGAACCGGCAATCGTTCGGTCCGGACCCGCGCCAAAGCGGTCGGAGTCTATCTCCAGGACCAGGCGAGGATCGGCGAGCATTTCGAAATCGTCGCCGGGCTTCGCCGCGACTGGTTCAAGCTCGAAGCCGACAATCTTTTGACCGGCGCGCAATTCATCCGCCGCGACGCCTTGTGGTCGCCACGGCTTGGCGCGGTGGTCAAGCCGATGCCGGCGCTGTCGCTCTACGCCAGCTGGAGCCGATCCTTTTTGCCGCAGTCGGGCGACCAGTTCTCGGCCCTCGATACGACCAGCGCCGCGCTCAAACCCGAGCGCTTCACCAATTACGAAATCGGCCTCAAATGGGCGGTTCGGTCCAGTTTCGACGTCACGCTGGCCGCCTACCGGCTCGACCGCACCAACACCCGCGCCACCGATCCGGTCACACTCCAGACAATGCTCACCGGCCAGCAGCGCAGCAAGGGCGTCGAGCTGACGGTCCAGGGCGAACCGATCGCCCGCCTGTCGCTGTCGGGCGGGCTCGCTTTCCAGAAGGCCGAAATCCGCTCGGCGACCACCGCCGCCCCGGCCGGCCGGAAAGTCGCCCTGGTGCCGCGCTTCCAGGCCTCGCTGTGGGGCCGCTACGATTTCACGTCGCGCCTTGGCGCCGGTCTGGGGGTGTATCACCAGTCGAACAGCTTTGCCTCGATCAGCAATGCCGTGGTGCTGCCAGCCTTCACCCGGCTCGACGCTGCGGGCTTTTTCAAGCTTGGTCGCGAGATCGAGCTTGCGATCAATGTCGAGAATCTGCTC
>JANPMU010000014.1:0-2161 GCA_031427095.1 Sphingomonas sp. | reverse complement strand
TTAACCCAGGTTATACAGGCATGCTTGACAAAAACTTAAGCCAAGAGCAGCCAAGGGTTAGCCGAGCGGATGGGAGTCCAATGCTCGAGCCGGTGTCGGACCGTTGTAATGTCTGCGTAATCTGTCCGAAACCTGTTCGATTATGTTGTGTTCCCGCAGTTCGCAACGCTTGAAGGAAGGCGCTCAGGGACGGGGGCTTTCGCAACCTAGTCATGGGGACGGGAAATGAAGACTTTTATCAATATGCTCAGGGACGAAGCAGGCGCCTCGGCGGCTGAATATGCCCTCATTCTGGCGATCGTCGGTTCGGCGATTGCGCTTGCAGCGATTGGCCTCGGCAGCGCGGTTTCGACCTCGATGAATCGTGCCAGTAACTGCATCGGCAACTCGTCGAACTGCTAATTGAGAGCGGATCTAACCGCGCCTGACGCGCAATCGGAATAAGGAATATAATCATGAAGTCATTTATCAACATGCTCAGCGATGACTCGGGCGCTTCGGCGGCCGAATATGCGCTGATCCTGGCGATCGTCGGTTCGGCGATTGCGCTCGCGGCGATTGGCCTCGGCGCCGCCGTCAAGACCTCGATGAATCGCGCGGCCAACTGCATCGGCAACTCGTCGAACTGCTAGTCACGGGATGGAGCCGGACGCATCCGCGTCCGGCTCCAGCTCCGACAAAGGCGATGCGCTTTCTTTGGTCATCCTGCAGCGGCGCAACAGCGGCCGAATATGCCATCATCCTGGCCATCCTTGGCTCGGCGATCGCGCTGTCCGCGATTGCGCTCGGCGGATCGATCTCGACTTCGATGAACAAGTCGACGAATGAGATTGTGAATTGCGGCGGAGGTTGTTGAGCGAAGAGTTGAGCGAAGAGTAATTTATTGGTATCGAAGCGAGTATGACGCCTTGGGGGGATGATTAGATGCTAAGACGCCAATCATTGATTGCTCTAGTAGCCGCAGTTATTCTCGGCCTGATTGCAGTCTATCTCGTCAATATTTTCCTAGTCAAATCCGAGGAGCGCATCGTGGCGTCTCCGCTGGGCACGACCAAGGTCGCGGTCGCGAGCGTTCCGCTCGATTATGGAGTCGAGGTCACCCCCGACAAGGTCCGCTTCGTCGATTATCCGACCGCGAGCCTGCCGCCGGGAAGTTTTCGCACCGCCGCCGACCTGCTGCCGCTGGGCAAGCGCCGGGTCGCGTTGCGGCCAATCCAGATCAACCAGCCATTGCTCGCCGCCGATCTGACGGGTGAGGGCCAGGGCGCATCGATCGCCGCCTTGCTGCCCGACGGCAAGCGCGCTGCGGCGGTCCGCATCAACGATGTGTCGGGGGTCGCCGGGTTCGTCCAGCCCAATGATTCGGTCGATGTGCTGATCACCCGCCAGGCGATCGGTGACGGTCGCGACGCGCAGGTCACCGACGTATTGCTCCAGAATATCCGGGTGATCGCGATCGACCAGGACGCCAAGGGCGCCGAGGGCAAGCCGCTGGTCGCCAAGACGGTCACGCTGGAGGTCAATCCACTCGAGGCGCAGAAGCTCGCGCTCGGCCAGCAGGTCGGCCAGTTGAGCCTGGTCCTGCGCAAACCCGGGGTCGAGCAGGACAATCCGCTGGTCGAGACGGTCAGCCTCGAGGATCTGCGTTATTCCAATTATGGCGGGGCGAGTTATACGCGGCCGATGTCGACGTCGGCGACCGAACCGATGCCGCCGCCACGAGTCAATGTCGTGCGATTGAGGGCGCCGCGGCGCGCGGTTCGCTCCGCTCCGGCCAAGCCGGCAACAACCCGCGTCGAAATCACGCGCGGGACCACGAGCAGCACATATGAGGTGGGGGGCTATGTCCGTTAGGCTTTTATCGGGGGCGGCGCTTGGCGCGGCGCTGGTGCTCGCTTTGCCCGCTGCGGCGGCGGCGCAAATCAGTACGGTCAGCATGGCCGAGGACGTCCACGCGGGCGAGCTCGCGGTGGCGGTCAACAAGAGCCAGGTGCTGCGGTCCGACCGGCCGTTTGCCAAAGCGCTGATCGGCAATCCCGACATCGCCGACGTGCTGCCGCTGACCGACCGGTCGCTGTATGTGCTGGGCAAGAAGACCGGGACGACCAGCCTGACATTATACGACCGGCGCAACACGCTGATCGCGGTGGTCGATGTCGCG
>JANPMU010000013.1:0-3742 GCA_031427095.1 Sphingomonas sp. | reverse complement strand
CTGAATCGGCCCCGCCCCGAGCCCCCACCCGTCCACCCAATGAGTTTTTGTTTGGGTTGGCCGTGTTGTGTTGGGGGCCGGCGCCGTCTCACTGAAATAGACTCTACCCCTCGAACAACGCTGTCCCAATTCTCACTGCGGTCGCCCCCAGCATCACGGCGGTCGCATAATCTCCCGACATGCCCATGCTCAGCCCGCCGACGTCATGGCGCCGCGCAAGGTCGGCGAGCAGCGCGAAGTAAGGCCCCGGCTCGCTTCCCAGCGGCGGGATCGCCATCAGTCCGGCCAACGGCAGTGGCGACGCGCGGACCGCATCGATCAAAGCGGGCAATTCGGCCATCGCGCAGCCACCTTTCTGCTCCTCCTCGCCGATGTTGACCTGGACATAGACCGCCGGGAAGCGTCCCGCCTTGATACCCGCGACGACCAAAGCGTCGAGCAATGATCGGCGGTCGAGCGAATGGATCGTGTCGAACAGGCTCACCGCGTCATCGGCCTTGTTCGATTGCAGCCGGCCAATGCAGTGCAGCCGCAGCCGGTCATCCGCCGCGCGCAGGGCAGGCCATTTGTCCGCCGCTTCCTGCACCCGGCTTTCACCGAAGTCGCGCTGCCCGGCCGCAATCAGTGGTGTGATTTCGTCCGCGCGGCGGGTCTTCGATACGGCGATCAGGGTGACGTCAGACGCGGCGCGCCGGGCGAGTTTTGCCGCAGCGGCGATCGAATCGCGGACATGGCCAAGGCGAGACGCGGCGGCGTCCACTGTCGAAACTCTATGCGACAGAGCGGGTTAGAATTTGAAGGCGGTTCCGACGTAGACCGCCTGACTGTCGCGGCGCTGGTCGGCCAGGGTCGACACGCGGTCACGCTCGACCTTGTAGCGGACCCCGCCGGTCACCGCGAGGCTGCGGGTCAGCGTGTATGCCCCGCCGACATCGAGTGAATAAGCGCGGGTGTCGGGAAGAACCGCAGCCTGGCTGCCATCGCCGCGATCGGCCCCGACCGCGACCCGGCCGGTAAAGCGCTTGAGCGAGTAGCTGACCCCGACGACCGCGCCTTCGCGACCGCCGCCGAGCGCCGGATCGACGCCGTTGACCTTGGCCATTTCGCCCGAGACCGCAAAGCGCCTCCAGCCAACGGCGACGCCGAGGTTGTAGCTGGCCGGGGTCAGCGCGCTGACCGGGCTGGCCGAAGTCGCCGCCACATTGTCGCCGATACGCGCCGTGCGACCCGGCGACGTCGTGCGCGCGCGGATCGCCACGCGCAGCTGCGACGGACGGCCCTTGCTGGCCGCAGGCGTGAATTTGAAATCGGCTGCCGACGGCGCGCGCCCGGCAAACGCCGCAGCGAGACGCGGGTCAGCGGTGGCCGGCGTGAAAGCGGAGACATTGTCGAGACTTAGCGCGATCAACGGCGCGCGGCGCTGGGCCGTTCCGGCGCCGGCGGCGAACGCGGGCGGCAGCACCAGACCCGCCACGACCAGCGCAGCGAGCAGCTTTGCAACCCTTGAACGACTCGACATCACCACCCGACGAAACCCCTTACAGGCTCGATATAGCTGGACGCGCGGCCAGGTTCCACAAGCCCGGACGATTCAATTTGCGCCTGTTGCACCAAGTCCACAGATTCGCCCCGTTGCGGGACAGTGAACTGCGCGCTTGCGGCGCTCGGACCAACATCTATAACGCCGCCAACCGCCCTTTTGCCAGGATAACCCCATGCCCCGCCCGCACTTGACCGCTGCCGCGCTTGTTTCGCTGATGCTCCTCGCTCCGGGCTGCGCCAGGAATCGCGAATTGCCGACCCAGCTCGCGCCGTCGAAAATGACGATGATCGGGGTCAACAGCTATTTGTGGCGCGCGGCGATCGACACGCTGTCGTTCGCGCCGCTGATCCAGGCCGATTCGAACGGCGGGGTCATCGTCACCGACTGGTACACCAACCCCGCTTCGCCCGGCGAACGGGTCAAATTGACCGTCTCGATCCTTGACCAGGATTTGCGTGCCGATGCCCTGCGCGTCGCCGCGTCGCGCCAAGTCCAGTCTGGCGGCGGCTGGGTCGATGCGCCGGTCGCCGCAGCCACCGTGCAGAAGCTTGAGGACATCATCCTGACCCGCGCCCGCGACCTTCGCCGCACCGCTGTCGGCGGCTAGGTCGCCTCTCGCATGACCGGCCGCTTCGACCCGGGGCAAGCCGACGCGCGCTGGCAGAAACGGTGGGACGAAGCGCAAAGCTTCGCCGCCGACAGCCGCAGCGCCAAGCCCAAGGCCTATGTGCTGGAGATGTTCCCTTATCCATCGGGGCGCATCCACATGGGGCATGTCCGCAATTACACGATGGGTGACGTGCTCGCGCGCTATCGCCGGATGCAGGGCATGGAAGTGCTCCACCCGATGGGCTGGGACGCGTTCGGGATGCCAGCCGAAAACGCCGCGATGGAACAGGGCGTTCACCCCGGTGGCTGGACCCGCGCCAACATCGCGACCATGCGCAAGCAGTTGAAGCGGCTCGGTTTCGCGCTCGACTGGAGCCGCGAGTTCGCCACCTGCGAGCCCGATTATTACGGGCACGAACAGGCTTTGTTCCTGGACTTGCTCGAAGCCGGACTGGTCTATCGCAAGGAGAGCGAGGTCAATTGGGACCCGGTCGACATGACCGTGCTCGCCAATGAACAGGTCATCGACGGCAGGGGCTGGCGGTCGGGCGCGGCGGTCGAGCGGCGCAAATTGTCGCAATGGTTCCTGAAGATCACCGACTTCGCCGAAGATCTGCTCGACGGCCTCGCCAGCCTTGACCAATGGCCCGACAAAGTCCGGCTGATGCAGGAAAATTGGATCGGCAAAAGCCGCGGGCTGCAGTTCGGTTTCAAGCTCATTTCGCCAATCGCGAAGCTGAGCGAGGTCGACGTCTTCACGACGCGTCCCGACACCATTTTCGGGGCGAGCTTCGTCGCCATCGCCGCAGGCCACCCGCTCGCCGCCGCGCTCGCCTCGACCGATCCCGAAGCCGCGGCGTTCATCGCATCCTGCAAGCTCGGCGGGACCACCGCTGCGGAAATCGAGACCGCCGAGAAGCGCGGCTATGACACCGGGGCGACCGTCGCCCATCCGCTCGACCCCGATTGGACACTGCCGGTCTACATCGCCAATTTCGTGCTGATGGATTATGGCACCGGGGCGATCTTCGGGGTTCCCGGGCACGATCCGCGCGATTTCGAATTCGCGACCAAATACCGCCTCCCGATCCGCCGCGTGGTGGCCGACACGGTCGACGCTGCGTCTCAACCGCTGGTCGAGGCCGAAACTGATCACGGCGTCGCGGTCAATTCGCGCTTCCTTGATGGACTGACCACCGAAGCGGCGTCCGCCGAGATTATCAAACGCGCGGAAGCCGCTGGCTGGGGTATGGGAACCACCGCGTGGCGGCTGCGCGACTGGGGCGTGTCGCGCCAGCGCTACTGGGGCACGCCGATCCCGATCATCCATTGCGGCGCGTGCGGCCCGGTCGCGGTCCCGCGCGACCAGCTGCCGGTCATCCTGCCCGAGGATGTCACGTTCGACGTCCCCGGCAATCCGCTCGACCGCCATGCTCGCTGGCGCGATGTGCCATGTCCGCAATGCGGCGGCGCGGCGCGGCGCGAAACCGACACGCTCGACACTTTCGTCAATTCCTCCTGGTATTTCATCCGTTTCGCGAGCCAGCCGCTCGACCAGCCGTTCGACCGCGCCGAGGCCGAGCAATGGCT
>JANPMU010000012.1:0-12786 GCA_031427095.1 Sphingomonas sp. | reverse complement strand
CCCTTGGCTTCCTGCTCAAGGCCCTTTTTCTTCATCTCGGGGCTGTCGGTGGCTTCGCCGATCGCTTGCTTGGTATTGCCCATCGCTTCGTTCGCGGCGCCCTTGGCCTTTTCGGTATACTCACCCATCATTCGTCTCCTTGAGTGGGGGGAATGAAGGTAAAACGATTATTTCGGGCCAGCGTTGCTCGGCTGGTCGCAAGCGGACTCGATTGGTCGCTAGATCAGCCGCTCGCGTCGATCGTCCAATCATCGACCTGCAGCCCCGGAACGTCCCGAAACTCGCGCGGATTGAGCGTTGCCAGGGTCAGATTATTCGCCAAAGCGGTTGCCGCGATCATCCGGTCGACGATCAGGCGCCGCGCAAATCCCCTCGCCTCGATGATCTGGCGGTAGGCGGTGGCTTCAGCCGTATCGAACGGCAGGATTTCGAGCGATCGATACATTTCATCGAGCAAATTGCGGCGGACCGCAGCACCTTCAGACGCGAAGGGCACCCCGCCCTCCAACTCCACGACAGACAGGATCGACAGCGACGCGACATCGCGAAGCGCCGCCGCCTTGTCGAGCATCTCGCGTTCGCCCTCGCGCAGCGCGACCGCAACGCTGGTGTCCAACAGGGTCGGCAATCAGAGCCCGCGGCGTTTGGGGAAAATGATCTTTTCGCGCTTCGCTTTCGGTCCGGGCGGCGGACCGATCGCGCGCAATCGCTCGACCAGCCCGGCCATCGTCCCCTTGGGCTTGGGCGTGATCGTCAGCCGGTTGCCGTCTTTGCGAATGACGACCTCGGTCCCGGCGTCGATCGCCAATTCCTTGGGCAGACGCACCGCAACGCTGTTGCCGCTCTTGAAGGTCCGTGATTCGATCTCGATCATACCATGTATATACGCGTATATACGGCTCAAATCAACCCAGCCAGCGGGCTGCTGGGATCGGCGTACATCCGTTTCGCCATCCGCCCGGCGCGATAGGCCAGCCGCCCTGCGATGACCGCATGTTTCATCGCGCTTGCCATCAGCACCGGATCCCTGGCCTCGGCGATCGCGGTGTTCATCAGCACTCCGTCGCAGCCCAATTCCATCGCCGCCGCAGCGTCGCTCGCGGTTCCGACCCCGGCATCGACCAGCACCGGAACCTTGGCTCCCTCGACGATCATGCGGATCATCACCGGATTCTGCACGCCGAGCCCCGACCCGATCGGAGCGCCCAGCGGCATCACCGCGACCGCGCCGGCGTCCTCGCAGCGCCGCGCCATGATCGGGTCGTCGGTGCAATAGACCATCACCTCGAACCCCTCGTTGGCGAGCGCTTCGGTGGCGCGGATCGTCTCGATCATGTCGGGGTAGAGCGTCTTCGCCTCGGCCAGCACTTCGAGCTTGACCAGCGTCCACCCCCCCGCCTCGCGCGCCAGCCGCAGCGTGCGGATCGCCTCCTCGGCGGTGAAGCAGCCGGCGGTGTTGGGCAGGAAGACGATCTTTTTCGGGTCGATGAAATCGCTCAGCATCGGCGCCTTGGGATCGGACACATTGACCCGCCGCACCGCGACCGTGACGATCTGCGCCCCCGACGCCGCGACCGCCGCCGCATTCTCCTCGAAGCTCTTATACTTGCCCGTCCCGACGATCAGCCGCGATGTGAAAGTCCGCCCCGCGACGGTCCAGTCATCCTTCGTCATCTCACCCGCCACCGACGAAATGGACGATCTCATAATCGTCGCCATCCTCGACCATCACCGCCGCGAAGGTCGAGCGCGGGACGATCGTGAGATTGCGCTCGACCGCGACGCGCAGCGGGTCGAGCCCGATCTCGGCGATCAGTCCGGCGATCCTGGTCCCGCCGGGCACGCGACGGTGCTCGCCATTGATTCGTACGCCCAGGGTTCCATCAACAGTCATTGACTGGCGCAGATAGGTGGCGCACCGGCAGCACGCAATGACCAGCAAGACACGAACCGGCACCGTTTTCGTCCTCAACGGGCCGAACCTCAACCTCCTCGGGCGGCGCGAGCCGAAAGTCTATGGCAGCCAGAGCCTCGATGACATTGCCGCGGCGCTCGACGAGCGCGCCACCGCGCTCGGGCTGACGCTCGATGTTCGCCAATCGAATCACGAAGGCCATCTGATCGACTGGCTGCACGAAGCGGGGGACAGTGGCGCGCGCGCGGTGATCCTCAACGGCGGCGGCCTCACCCACACGTCGGTCGCGCTTCGCGACGCCGTCGCGGCGATTCCCGTTCCGGTGATCGAAGTGCATATGTCGAATATTTACGCGCGCGAGCCGTTTCGTCGGCAAAGCCTGATCGCGCCCGTGTCACGCGGCTCGATCTGCGGTTTCGGCGCCCACAGCTACATCCTGGCACTGGACGCGGCGGCGCGGCTCTGACAGGGACTGCGCCCTATTGTGTCTGGCCAAGGTTTTAACGGGAACGCGACAATGGTCGAAAAGACCGCCAACGACTCCAGATCCACCAGTGAATCCAAAACCGCGATGCGGATCGACACCGCGATGGTCAGCAAGCTCGCCGAGCTGCTCGCGGCCAACGGGCTGACCGAAATCGAAGTCGAGGACGGCGACCGCAAGATCAAGGTCAAGCGCGAACCCGCACCGGTCGCGGCCGCTCCCGTTGCCGCCCAGCCCGCGCCCGCCGTCGCTGCTGCTGCGACCATATCGCCGAGCGCCGATGTCGCGCCCGCGCCATCGGCCAACGCGGTCAAATCGCCGATGGTCGGGACCGCCTTCATGTCGGCCGAGCCCGGCGGCAAGCCGTTCATCTCGACCGGGCAAAGCGTCAAGCAAGGCGACACCTTGCTGATCATCGAAGCGATGAAGGTGATGAACCCGATCGTCGCGCCGCAGGCGGGGACGGTGAAGCAGATCCTCGTGTCCGACGCCCAGCCGGTCGAGTTCGACCAGCCCCTCGTCGTCGTCGAATAAGCGGCCACACTGATGACCATCAAGAAGCTGCTGATCGCCAATCGCGGCGAGATCGCGCTGCGCATCCATCGCGCCTGCCACGAAATGGGCATCAAGACGGTCGCGGTCCATTCGACCGCCGATGCCGACGCGATGCATGTCCGGCTGGCCGATGAGACGGTGTGCATCGGCCCGCCCGCCGCCGCCGACAGCTACCTCAATATCCCGAACATCATTTCGGCGGCTGAAATCGTCCATGCCGACGCGATTCATCCCGGCTACGGTTTCCTCAGCGAGAATGCCCAGTTCGCCGAGATCGTCGAATTGCACAACATCGTCTGGGTCGGCCCCAAGCCCGAGCATATCCGCATCATGGGCGACAAGGTCGAGGCCAAGCGGACCGCGGCCAGGCTCGGCCTGCCGCTTGTCCCCGGCTCCGATGGCCCGCTGGAGACCGTCGCCCAGGCGCACGAGATCGCCAACGCGACCGGTTACCCGGTGATCATCAAGGCCGCGTCGGGCGGCGGTGGCCGGGGCATGAAAGTGGTCGAAAGCGAAGACCAGCTCGAAAGCCTGATGCAACAGGCCGCGTCCGAAGCCCGCGCCGCGTTCGGCGACGGCACGGTCTATCTTGAAAAGTATCTCGACGACCCCCGCCACATCGAATTCCAGGTGTTCGGCGACGGCGCGGGCAAAGCGATCCACATCGGCGAGCGCGACTGTTCGATCCAGCGCCGCCACCAGAAACTGCTCGAGGAAGCCCCCTCGCCCGCGATCACCCCCGAAGAGCGCGAGCGCATGGGGGCGATCTGCGTCAAGGCGATGGCCGATATGCAATATCGCGGCGCCGGAACGATCGAATTCCTCTACGAGAATAAGGAATTCTACTTCATCGAGATGAATACCCGGCTTCAGGTCGAGCATCCGGTGACCGAAATGATCAGCGGCATGGACCTTGTCCGCGAACAGATAAGGGTGGCGTCCGGCGAGGGTCTGTCGTGCACGCAGGATCAGATCCATCTTCATGGCCATGCGATCGAATGCCGCATCAACGCCGAGGATCCGCAGACCTTCGCGCCTTCACCCGGAACGGTGATGACCTATGTCGCGCCGGGCGGAATGCATGTGCGGGTCGATAGCGGGCTCTACACCGGTTATAAGGTGCCGCCCTATTACGACAGCATGATCGGCAAATTGATCGTCTACGGCACGACCCGCGAACGCTGCATCATGCGCCTTCAGCGCGCCCTTGAGGAGTTCGTCCTCGAAGGGATGAAGACCACTTTGCCGCTGCACCGCCGGATCATCCGCGATCCCGAATTCCTCAGCGGCGACTACACCATAAAATGGCTTGAGAAGTGGCTCGAGAAGAATCCGGCGTGAGGCCGTTTCGGAGCGCCTGATCGTCCGCCGCTTGCCCACCGCCGAAAAGCTGCATGGAGATGCTGGAGCGCGTGTCGGCCGACAGGTTCAACCGCCCCATCGTCGGCCTCGGCAAAAGCCTTGAAAATATAATCGCGAACGCGGATGGCTTGGGCTTCGAACGACAATGGCAGGTGATCATGAAGGCCACCATCTTCCACAATCCCGCCTGCGGCACCTCACGCAAGACGCTGGAAATCTTGCGCGAAGCGGGCGCGGACGTATCCGTCATCGAATATTTGAAGACCCCTCCCGGCCGGGGCGAGCTCGTTCGCCTCTATCGCCGCGCGGGGATCTCCCCCCGCCAGGGTCTTCGCGCCACCGAACCGCTCGCCAGCGAACTTGGGCTCGAGACCGCCACCGACGAGCAGATTCTCGACGCGATGGTTGCTTATCCGATCCTCATCAACCGCCCGCTGGTCGAGACCGAGAAGGGCGTGAAATTATGCCGTCCCCAGGATGAGGTTCGCGCGCTGCTGTGAGTCGGCTTGACCCTCGCCTGCTGCTCAGCGGTTATGCCTCGGGGATTTTTCCGATGGCCGACAGCCGCGACGCCGACGAGCTTTTCTGGGTCGAACCGCAGCAGCGCGCGATCATTCCGCTCGATCGCTTCCATGTCTCGCGCTCGCTCGACCGGCGGCTTCGATCGGGGCGTTTCAGCGTGACTCTCGACCGCGCTTTCGGTGACGTCATCCGCGGCTGTGCCGACCGCGCCGAGACCTGGATCAACGGCGATATCGAGCATGCCACGCTCGCGCTCCACGCCAGCGGTCACGCCCATTCGATCGAAGTGTGGAATGATGCGGGCGCTCTCGTCGGCGGAGTTTACGGGGTCAAACTCGGGCGCGCATTCTTCGGCGAGAGCATGTTCAGCCGCGCCACCGATGCGTCGAAGGTCGCGCTCGCGTGGCTGGTCGCGCGGATGAAAGTGGGCGGGTTCCGCTTGCTCGATGCTCAGTTCATGACCGGCCATCTCGCCTCACTCGGGGCGGTGTCGGTCCCTCGCGACATTTATGTCGGATTGCTCGGCGCGGCGGTTTCGACCGGAGTCAGCGGTTCGGGCGGCGGCGGAGCCGTGCCGGCGAGAGCATCCGCGCCGGTCCCGGCGATCGGCAACGACGAATTCTCACCCGATTTCTTCGCGCTCGACCGGTTGCTCGATGCGACCGGCGCGGCAGGTGCGGCGGCCCCGGCGGGAAAAGTCATCGCACAGCTTTTGGGCCAGACATCATAAACGGCATGTTCGACGGTGTTGAGCGACGGCGATTCCTTATAGACCCAGCCCGAGAAAATGCGCTTCCAGCGGCGGTCGGGCTGTTGCACGTCCAACTGGATGAACGCTCCGGTCAGCCGCTCATTGTCCCACGGCGCGCTGGCTTCGCAGGCGCGCAGGCGAACGATCGCATCCTTGATGCGCAGCGCCTGACCCGGCTTCAGCGTCAGGTCGCGGACGATGCCATTGCGCTTGTTGAGGAAGCCCAGCACCGCGACCCGCTCGCCCATTGGCGTGACCGCGGCGGAAGCAGCGGCGCGCGCGGCATCGACGGGCACCGTCGTTGCCGTCGGCGCATTGCGCTTGGCGGCGCGATCGCATGCACCGATGCCAAGCGCGATCAGCAGGACGGGGACGGCGCAACGCATGTTCAGTCGGGCTTCCACGCCTGGTAATCGCCGGTCGCCGCAGCGCGCTTGGCCCCGCTGCCGATCGCCCCGCCGGGACGATAAGCGTGCGCGGTGCCGGTGACATTGGGCAGCGGTGCGGTTTCGAACGCGCGGCGCGCGGGAAGCGATTCGTCCGGCAGGTCGGCAATCGTGCCGCGCAGCCAGGCGTTCCAACCGGGGGGAACGCGGCTGCTGTCATTGTCGCCGTTGAACATCACCCAGCGCCGCGCGGGATCCTTGCGGTGCCTGAAATAGATGTTGCCCGCCTCGTCGCGGCCGACTTCCTGTCCGTGGCGACGCGAGAAAATGGAAGTGCCCCACGAGGCACCATTCCACCAGGTGAAGGCGTTTGCGAATAGACCCATAGCGATGCCGCCTTTGCCCCGACTGATGCGCCGAGGCAAGCGCTCCGCGCGCGCTCGTCCGGGGAGTAGGCGAAGTGGAGCGCTGCCTGGAGTCTGTTTCAGTGAGACGGCACCGGCCCGCTCCCTTATCCGAGCGTTTTTGTACGTAAGCCCGCACCGGCCCGCTCCCCCACCCGGCCTCCCAAACAGTTTATGCTATGGGAGGCCGGGTGGGGGAGCGGGCCGGTGCGGGCTCGAGCGTCAGCGAGCAACAAAGACTCCGCGGGTGGGGGAGCGGGCCGGTGCCGATTGAGCAAAAGCCGAACCAAACTCTAGCGCGGCCAGTCGACCTTGTCCCCTGCACCGATGCCAAGCTCGGCCGAACGACCGCCGGCAATTTCCAGCACCGCGGCGACCGCTTCTCCGGCGGGGACCGGGTCGAGCGACAAGGGCACCGCATTCGCCTCGATCCGGGCGATGGTCCCGTCGGCGCGGACGAAAATCATGTCGAGCGGGATCAATGTGTTTTTCATCCAGAAGGATGCCGGTTGCGGCGGGTCATAGGGAAAGATCATGCCTTGCGCCGGGCCGAGCGTCTGGCGGAACATCAACCCGCGCTGCTGTTCTTCGGGGCTGCGGGCAAGCTCGACGACAAAAGCGTGGCGGCGCCCACCGGAGATGATCGTCAGCGGCACCTGAGCAAGCCCGGCGGCCGAGCGTTCGAGGATGACCGCCCCCGACGAGGCCGGCTGGCACGCGGCAATCGCCAGCAGCAGCGGCAGCGCCACCGCGCGCCAGATCATGGCAGGTCGCGCAGTTCGACTGCGGTCAGTCCCTTCGCGCCCTGCGCGATTCGCGCTTCGAGCGGCTGACCCGGCTGCGGGTCGTGGATCCCGGAGCTGCGCACCGTCTCCATATGGACAAAAATGTCCTCCTCCCCGCCGACGCGGTTGACGAAGCCATAACCCTTGACGCGGTTGAACCATTTGATCTCCACTTGCTCAAATTCGCCTGCGGCATCGGCCAGGGCCCTGCGATCGGCGCGATCGGCCACCGGAATGGCGGGTCGGGCGGGCGAGGGCAAGGCTTCGCTGAGGTCGATCGAGACGATCCGCTTGGCCTGGTACCCGCGCTCATGCTCGATCAGCACGAATTCGCACATCGCGCCTTCGGGCAGACTGCGGCGGCCATGGTCGCGAAGCACGCTGAAGTGGAGCAGGATGTCGCCGTCGCAATCGTCGCTGACAAGGAAGCCAAAGCCGCGCGTGCCATCAAACCATTTGACCCGGCCGCGAAGCACCGGACCATCGTCCAGCGGCGCGCAAACCTCGCTGGTCTGCTCCGCAGCTTGCTCCTCGGACGCACGCAAGGGCGCGGCGTCCGGGTCTCGTCCCGGCCGCGCACCAGTTGCGCGAGGGTCTTCGGCGCTTCGCTGCACGCGGGCACGATAGCATGGTGTTGACTATGGTTAAACCGACTCGCGTGACAACGCATATTTAACGGATCTCGCGGAGCTGCTCCTCATCGATCGACGCGCCCGGCGGCAACACCAGAATCGCCTTGGCGAGGGCGAAGCCATGGCCCGCGCGGATCATCGCCGACAGAGCCCGGTCGCGGCCGCGCGGATCGTCGCTGGCCTGTTTGGCGAACGGACCAAGGCTTCGCCGCCGCGCGAACTTGACCGCCGCCGCCACCGCGCCATCGGCGGCGAGATCACGCGCGCCCTCCGCATCCTCCTCGCCGATCCCGGCGGCATGGAGCGTCTGGCGGACTCGTCCGGCGCCATAACCGCGGACCGTCAGACTGCGCGCCTTGGCCAGTGCGAAAGCGGCATCGTCGACGTAACCGAGCCGCGCAAGGCGCTCGACAATGGCGCCGAGATCGGGCTCGCCGGGACCGTCCCAGCCGCGTTCGCCGAGCTTGCGCTTGAGGTAAATCACGAGCTTGGCGCGCGATGTCGCGAAGCGCCCGACATAGAATAGCGCCAACTCGTCGAGGCGGCGAGTGTCGAGTGGCGGGCGGGGTTTGCGTCCATGGTGGTGCGGCATTGCGCCATGATTGTGCCACACTCGACCCTGTATAGGCAAAGCCACGTGGCCGCCGGTCGCGTTTGGCGACGTCATGCCGTCATCGGGTCAATCATTTCGGGAAGACGGCGTGCTCGACCGCAGCTCAACGATCGATTCCGACCTCGCGCCAATCGGTGCGACTCCGACGCTCGACAATCAGCCGCGACGCGTCGCCGATTTCGCGACGCTTGGCGAAGCGCTCGATTATGCCGCGGAAGGGCGCCGCGGGATGAACTTCCACGACGCGCGCGGCACGCTGACTCGCGCTTATCCTTATTCCGAGCTTCGCCGCGATGCGCTTGATTGCGCCGCGCGGCTGGTTGCGATGGGGCTCAGGAAAGGTGACCGTCTGGCGCTGGTCGCGGAGACCGGACCCGAGTTCGCGGCCTGCTTTTTCGGGGCGGTCTATGCCGGACTGTGGCCGGTCCCGTTGCCGCTGCCGACCTCGTTCGGCGGGCGCGAGACCTATGTCGACCAGCTTGTCGTCCAGCTGAACAGCAGCGATCCCGCATTATTCCTCTATCCCCCCGAACTGGCCGATTCTGCCGGCGAGGCCGCGCTTCGTCATGGCGTTTCGTCGCGCGACTGGGACAGCCTCGGCGAAATTGCCGTCACCGCAGTTGATCTGCCGACGGCCGGGACCGATGACATCGCTTATCTGCAATATTCGAGCGGATCGACCCGCTTCCCCCACGGGGTATCGGTCACCCACCGCGCCTTGCTCGACAATCTGCGCGCCCACGCGGTCGGGCTCGAAATCGGCGGCAACGACCGCTGCGTGTCGTGGCTGCCCTGGTATCACGACATGGGGCTGGTCGGCTGCTTTCTGTCGCTGATCGCCAACCAGGTTTCGGTCGATTATCTGAAGACCGAGGATTTCGCCCGCCGCCCGCTCGCCTGGCTCGACCTCATCAGCCGCAATCCGGGGACCACGCTGAGCTATTCGCCGACCTTCGGCTACGATATTTGCGCCCGCCGCATGTCGAGCCAGACCCGCGCCGCCGACCGGTTCGATTTGTCGCGCTGGCGCGTCGCCGGCAATGGCGCCGACATGATCCGTCCCGACGTCATGCAGGCGTTCGTCGATGCTTTCGCGGATGCCGGATTCCACGCCTCGTCCTTCTGCCCCAGCTACGGTCTAGCCGAAGCCACGCTTGCGGTGTCGCTGATGCCACCGGGCGAAGGCATCCGCCTCGAACTGGTCGAGGAAAGCGAATTATCCGGCGTCGGCACCCCCGCACAGGAACGCCCGCGCCGCTACCGCGCGATCGTCAATTGCGGCAAACCGGTCAGCGGAATGGAAGTCGAGATTCGCGGCGCCGACGGCGGCCTGCTTGCCGACCGCTCGATCGGCAAATTATTCTGCCGCGGCACCAGTGTCATGGTCGGTTATTTCCGCGATGTGGAATCGACCGAGGCGTGCCTCAGCGACGACGGTTGGCTCGACACCGGCGACATGGGCTATCTGTCCGGCGGCTACATCTTCATCGTCGGCCGCGCCAAGGACATGATCATCATCAACGGCCGCAACCATTGGCCGCAGGACATTGAATGGGCGGTCGAGCAATTGCCCGGTTTCAAGTCGGGCGACAGCGCCGCTTTCGCGATCACCGGCCCGTCGGGCGAGGAAACCCCCGCGGTCCTCGTCCATTGCCGCACCAGCGACGAGCGCGAACGGAGTCGGCTGCGCGACGACATCCGCGAACGGGTCCGCGCGATCACCGGAATCAGCGCGGTGGTCGAGCTCATTCCCCCGCGCACTTTGCCGCGAACCTCGTCGGGCAAGCTCTCGCGCACCAAGGCCCGCAACCTCTATCTCAGCGGCGAGATCACACCCTACGCCATCGCCGCCTGATGATCAGCATGCCGGACGGCCCTCCGGCCTTCCGGACTGATCATCCCTTGCGCCTCACCGCCCCCGCCGCTATCTCGCCATTCGCTCGGCGCATAGGAGTGTAGCTCAGCTGGTAGAGCATCGGTCTCCAAAACCGAGGGCCGGGGGTTCGAACCCCTCCACTCCTGCCAGTCGCGCCACTCCTGCTGGCCGCGCCACTCCTGCCAGCCGCGCCGGCCGCGCCGGACCTGTCGCGCGGGCAAGCGTGGGGCGCTTGCGTCGCGGCCCCGGTTCGCGGTAAGGGCGGGCCACGAGGTCCGGCGGCTTGGCTGCGGACCTCTTTTTAATATTTTTCGCGAAGGCACGAGCATAGTGGCCAAGGTTACACCCGGCGAATTCATCCGGCAGGTCCGCGCCGAAACGGCGAAGGTCGTGTGGCCGACCCGCAAGGAAACCGTCACCACCGCGATCATGGTGGTGATCATGACGACCTTGCTCGGCATCTTCTTTTTCGGGGTCGATTCGGTGTTCAGCACGATCGTCCAGTTCCTGCTTCGGCAGCTCGGCAACTGATTGGGTCTGACGCATTATGTCCCGCTGGTATATCATTCACGCTTACTCGGGCTTCGAGAATAAGGTCCGCGACTCGATCCTGTCGGAGGCCGGGCGGCTCGGCCTGACCAGCCTCGTCGAACAGGTCGAGGTCCCGACCGAAAAAGTGACCGAGATCCGCCGCGGCAAGAAGGTCACCTCCGACCGCAAATTCTTCCCCGGCTATGTCCTCGCCAAACTCGGGCTGAGCGACGACGTCTATCATCTGGTCAAGAACACCCCGAAGGTCACCGGCTTCCTCGGCCCCAACGGCAAGCCGCAGGCAATCAGCGAAGCCGAAGCGGCGCGGATCCTCAACACCAAGGACGAGGCCGCCGCCGCCGCGCCCAAGACCAAGATCAGCGTCGATTATGAGATCGGCGATGCGGTCAAGGTGCTCGACGGCCCGTTCGCGAGCTTCAACGGGCTGGTCGAGGAACTTGATTTCGACCGCAGCCGGGTCAAGGTCAGCGTCTCGATCTTCGGCCGCGCGACCCCGGTCGAGCTCGAATTCGAACAGGTCGAACGGGTCAAGTAGCAATCCCTGTTTGCCGAATTCCATCCCGCGCCGCGACCCCGGATTTCATGCCGCAATCGGATCCAGGTGCGGTTAGGCTGACAGCGCCCTGGCTATGACAGCAGCGCCAGCTGGCGAGGCGTAACCAGCCATTTCAGCGTGGCGCAGCGGCCAAATTCGAGTCGTTGCGCCACGTGCAATCTGGCCAGCCCGCCTTTTTTAAAGTCAACCGCGACCGTCGCGCTTCCGGAAATCAGAACAGACAGCAACTCGCCCAGATAAGGCTCGTGGCCCACCAGCAGGATATTGTCCGTCTGCGACGCAATACGGTTGATATGGCGGATCAATTTCCGGCGATCCCCGGAGGGCGTTAGCTCTTCGTGTAATTGCAAGGCGCTGCGCAGCCTCAGAGAGGGGGCGATGATCTCCGCAGTCTGCCTCGTGCGTAGGAAAGGACTGCACAGAATCACGTCGACCGGAAGTTTGAGTTGCCGCATCGCCTCCCCTGCAAGGCGCAGCCGCTTCTCGCCCCCCGAAGTTAACGGCCGCAGAGAGTCATCAGGAAAATCCTTTGCATTGCGATCAACCGCAATTCCGTGCCGCAACAGGAACAGGTTCATGTCACATCCTTTCTCTGACCGATGGCCCGAAGCTCGTCGAACAGCATCAGCGCCGGGGCCGCTGTCAATGATGGGGTGAAACTGCGGGTGCTTGAGAGTCTCGGCATTTTTGACCAGCTTGCGTCCCCGTCGTCTCCTCCCGCGTTGTTACGACTTCTGATCGCAATGCCGAAGTCGCAGCGGCAAGCTGCTGACTAAATCAGCTCGGATTCCATCGGGCGCGCTTTGAGGTGATGATATCATGGTCCGTCCCATTGAATCTGAGATCAAGCTGACCGCCTCGCCTAAAATGCTGAAAAAGCTGCGCAGGCACCCGAAGCTGGCTGGCGCAGATCAGACGGCCACCCTCATCACGACCTATTTCGACACGATTGGCGCAAGACTGCGGCACGGCGGCGCAACCTTGCGCATTCGCGATGACGGAAAGGGCCGTGAACAGACCTTCAAGCTGGTCTCCCCGGATAAGTCATCCGTCCGGCGCGGGGAGTGGAATGTCGCGGCGGCGGGCGATCTTCCGGAACCCTCCGGCTTTCCGGTCAAGGCGAGGACCGCGCTTACCCGTCTGCTCGATGGCGCGACCGTGGAACCGATCGGGACAACCCGGATTGATCGGACGACACGCCGTTTGCAATTCGGCGGCTCTATTATCGAAATCGCCTTCGACCTCGGCACGATCCGGGCGGGCGAGCGCGAGGAAGCCGTGTGCGAACTCGAAATGGAGCTCGTCGAGGGTAAGCTCGCCGATGTCCTGGGGCTGGCGCTCCACTTGCCACTCGGGCCGGAACTGAGCTGGTCGGTGAGCAGCAAGGCGGAAA
>JANPMU010000011.1:0-10131 GCA_031427095.1 Sphingomonas sp. | reverse complement strand
AGCCGGCCAGCGATGTGGCTCCTATGCGACGCACGGTCATTTAACAATTCCCCCGAGAATGCCCTCAGCGATGTGCCCGAGTGAAACTGGCCGACGCTGATGAGCTGGTCAGAGGCGTGGCACAGCCCGCTCCGACTTCATCTGGCCTATTTAACAACCATGTTGACGCTGTCAACGCTCATATTAATCTTGTCGCAACCCGCTTCAGAAGCGTGAGCGTGAAACCGCAATTGCAGGGAATTTTAATCCACTGAACATTGAGGCGTCTATCAAACAACCGGGATTCCAGGGCCAAAACTGCGATTCGAAGCCCACGACGAACGACCCCGCCGGCGAGGTCATTGAGATAAATCGCGTAGCGCGCCGACGAACGCGCGGCGCCAGGCCATGACGTCTTGGGTCCGGACATTGTCGATGAGCGATGTCCAGCGGCGGATGCGCTCGGTCCTGGGCATCTCGAGGGCTTCGCGAATCGCGTCGCTGATATCGTCCTTGCTATATGGGTTGACCAGCAATGCGTCGGTCAACTGGTGGGCAGCGCCGGCAAAGCGCGACAATATGAGAACACCCGGATCAGCCGGGTCCTGGGATGCGACATATTCCTTGGCGACGAGGTTCATTCCGTCGCGCAGCGGGGTAATCAGCGCGACATCTGCGGCGCGGTAGAAACCCGACAGGCCATCGCGCGGATAGCCCTGGTTGACGTAGCGGATCGGCACCCAGTCGACATGAGCAAACTCTCCGTTGATGCGGCCGGACAGCTGGTCGAGCTCTTCGCGGATATGTTCATAGGTGTGGACCTCGCCGCGCGACGGCGGCGCGATCTGCAACAGGAAGGCGCGGCCGCGCCAATCGGGATGTTCCTCGAGGAAGCGGCGGTAACCGAGGAATCGTTCGGGCAGGCCTTTCGAATAATCGAGCCGGTCGACGCCGATGACGACCTTCTTGCCTTTCGCACTCTCCCGCAGAGTCTCGAACGCGTTGCGCGCATCGTTGCGGGCAAGGACATTCTCGAATGCGCTGACGTCGATGCCGATCGGGAAAACGCCGGTTCTCACCCGCCGCTCGCCGACCGCGACGGTGCCGTCTGGCTCGACCGACCCGCCGAGCTCGCGTTCGACATAATGGTGGAAGCTCTCGAGCCATTCCGCGCTCTGGAAGCCAATCAGGTCATACGCCAGCATCGAGCTGACCAGCCGCTGGTGAAAAGGCAGCGAAACCATCAGCCGATGGGGAGGCCACGGGATGTGGAGAAAAAAGCCGATGCGGTTGCGGACATCATGCTCGCGAAGGCGCTGGCCGAGCGGGATCAGATGAAAGTCATGGACCCAGACGAGGTCGTCGGGTTCGATCAGCGGTGCGACCGTCGAGGCGAAACGATTATTGACCCGTTCGTAGCCGGCCCCGAAACTGCGGTCATATTCGGCGAGGTCGATACGATAGTGGAACAGCGGCCACAGGGTACGGTTGGCATAACCGTTGTAATATTCATCGACGTCCTGCTCTTCGAGGTCGATCGTCGCGCTGGTCACACCGTCATCGCGTTGGAAGTTGATCTGGCCGGTGAATTCGTCGGTCTTTTCGCCCGACCAGCCAAACCAAAGCCCACGCGATTCCTTCAATGCCGCCGCCAGCGCCGTCGCAAGCCCGCCCTGCGCGCCTTCGCCGCTGCGCGGTTTGGGCACCGAAACGCGATTGGAAATGACGATCAGCCGACTCACCGCACCGAACTCCACGGACGCGACAGCAAACCCGCGCAATTGATCAATCCGACAAGCGAATAGGTCTGCGGATAATTGCCCCACAACTCTCCGCTCTTGAAGTCGGTGTCTTCCGACAGCAATCCGGCCGGCGTCAGCCGCAAGAGCATCTTGCCGTACAAGTCGCGCGCTTCCTCGGTGCGGCCGACGAGATGAAGCGCCTCGATCAGCCAGAAGGTGCAGAAGTTGAATGCGGTTTCGGGCAGGCCGAAATCGTCTTCGGCTGCGTAACGCAGCATATGCTCACTGCGGCGCAGGCCCTGTTCGACCGCGTTGAAGGTGGCGATGAAACGCGGGTCGCCGGGTTCGAGGAAGCGCATGTCGATCAGCTGCAGCAGGCTGGCGTCGAGCTCGTCGCCGCCGAAAGTTGCGGCAAAGCGCTTCTCCTGCGGGAACCAGGCGTCCTTCTCGATCGCCGCGCGAATCTTGCCGGCGCGTTGGCGCCAGACCTTGGCGCGGGGGGCCAGGCCGAGTTGTTCGGCGATATTGCCGAGCCGGTCGCACGCCGCCCAACTCATCACCGCGCTGTAGGTGTGTACCGATGTCCGGGTGCGGAATTCCCACAGGCCGGCATCGGGTTTGGCGTGCATTTCCCACGCCCGTGTGCCGACCTTTTCCAGCGCCGAGAAATCTTCGGCGGTTGCCCTGCGGAACAGACGTTCATCGAAAAACGCCTGGGCATTGGACAGGATGATCTGGCCATAAGCGTCGTGCTGGATCTGAGCGAAGGCGGCATTGCCGACCCGCACCGGGCCCATCCCGCGATAACCGGCCAGCGCCGCAGCCTCCCGCTCATCGAGCCTGGGCGCACCCGACACCGCGTAAAGCGGCTGAATATGCCCGCCTTTCGATTGGTCGACAATATTCCTCAAATAGCTCAGATAATTTTCGAGCACGTCGAGCGCGCCGAGCCGGTTCAAGGCCTGGACGGTGTAATATGCATCGCGGATCCAGCAATAACGATAGTCCCAATTGCGGCTCGAATTGGCGGCTTCGGGGATCGAAGTGGTCAGAGCGGCGACGATCGCACCGGTTTCTTCATGCTGGCACAGTTTCAAGGTAATCGCGGCGCGGATAACGACTTTTTGCCAGTCGAGCGGAATGGCGAGGCCGCGGACCCATTTCCGCCAATGATCAGCGGTCTGGTGGAGCATCATCGCCAGGGTCTGGTTGACGTTGCCAACGAACGGCTCGTCGGGCCCAAGAAAGAAGTGGAGCGCGTGCTCGAGCCGGAAGCTGCGGCCTTCGAGGATATGGGTAATCGGCGCGTCGGTGGTCAGGCGGAGCGGCTGGGGCTCGAGCAGAAAGCGGATATGGTTGGTGCCGCTGGTTCGATCGGCATCGCGCGCCCCCCATTCGGCTGCCGGGTTGAGCGCAACTCTGATCTGCGGCGCGCCGCTAATCGGGCGGACAATCCGGATAAACGCAACCGGGCGGTACATCCGCCCCGAACGCTCGAATCTCGGGCAGAAATCGAGAATTTCCGCGACCGCGCCATCGGCGTCGGTCAGTCGGGTCGCGAGAATCGGGCTATTCTTGAAGTAACGCTGGGAAATGGAAGCCTGATTGTCGAGGCTGATCCGCCATTCGCCGCGCGGCAAGTCAAACTCGTCGTTTGTCCCAGCCGGAACCCGATCAAGCGGTTGGGGGTCGAGCAATGCGCAGAACATCGGGTCGCCATCGACCCGCGGCTGGCACGCCCAGACCATCGCGCCCGCGCTGTCGATCAACGCACTGACCTGGCAGTTACCGATCGGCCACAAATTGAGGTCGCTCATGCCGTCGATCGAAGCCAAGCGGCAACCTCCTCCACCGAATCCAATCGATAGCACGCCTCCGTCGCGCGCAATGGACCCACCAAGACCCCCGCGCCGCCCAGCGCTGAGGCCTCGGCAAAGCCATGCTCATCGGTCAGATCGTCACCCACGAACACAGGACGCGCGGCGGCGAAGGCAGGTTCCGTCATGAAGGCTTTAAGCGCGTCGCCCTTGGTCGCGCCATGAGCCCGTAGCTCGACGACCATCGCACCGCGCTGCAAAGCGAATCCGGTCTTGTTGGCCAAGGCCGCCATGAACGCGTCGGCGCGCTCGGCTTCGGCCGGGGCAAGGCGATAATGGAGCGCGACCCCCGCTGGCTTGCGTTCAACCAGAAAACCGCCGCCCGCCGTCGAGGCGAACTGTTCGACCGCCTCGCACATCTCATCGAACCCGAGCGGAATGCTGAGCGGCAAGCGAGTCCCGTCCGGCAGCTGAAGCTCGAGCCCGTGCGAGCCGGAAAAAGCAATGCCGTGCAGTGGGAGGTGGCGCTGGAGATCGGCGAGCGAACGCCCGCTGACGATCGCGAGCCGCCCGTCGAGCTTGAGTCTAAGGCGCTCGAGCATCGCCCCCAGCCCGGTCGGGACCGAAATCCTGCCGGGCGTGTCGGCCAGTTCGACCAAAGTGCCGTCGAAGTCGAGGAACAGAGCCGCGCCGTCGAGCAGATCGGGCGGCGGCGGAGAAAGGCGGGTCATTCGCCGTCGTTGGCAAGGGCGCGACAGAATCACAAGCCGCGCCGGAGGAACCGGCTCAACGGCGACAACGTTGTCAGTCACAGCCGGATCATGCCGGGTCCGGCGTCATTGCGCCGTACAACAAGGAGTTGAGTGTCTTGCGTATCGCGCAAATCGCGCCGCTGGCCGAAGCCGTTCCGCCCGAACTTTATGGCGGAACCGAGCGCGTTATATGGTGGCTGACCGAGGCGCTGGTCGATCTCGGCCACGATGTCACCCTTTATGCCAGCGGCGATTCACGAACCTCGGCGCGGCTCGTGGCGGGCGCGCCGAAAGCCTTGCGACTGTCGGGAATCAACGATCATACGGCGAGCCTGCTGGTGATGCTCGACCAGGTGCTGCGCGATGCCGCGCGTTACGACATCCTCCATTTTCATGTCGATTTTCTGCACTTCCCGACCTTTCGTCACCTTGCCGGGAAGTGCCTGACGACGCTCCACGGGCGGCTCGACCTGCCCGATTTCTGGCCGGCGTTCGGCGCGTTTCGCGAAATGCCGCTGGTGTCGATCTCCAACGACCAGCGTCGGCCCATCCCTGACGCGAATTTTGTCGGCACGATTTATCACGGGCTTCCCCGCGATCTCATCGCCTTTGACCCCGATGGCGGTGACTACCTCGCCTTCATCGGCCGGATTTCGCCCGAGAAGCGGCCCGACCGGGCGATCGAAATCGCCAAGCGGACGGGAATAAGACTGAGGATCGCGGCCAAGGTCGACCAGGCCGACAAGGCCTATTTCAGGGAAGTCATCGAACCGCTGCTTGACGATCCGCTGATCGATTTTGTCGGAGAGATCGGCGATGCCGACAAGTCAGCGTTCCTCGGCGGAGCGCGCGCCTTGCTGTTCCCGATCGACTGGCCCGAGCCGTTCGGCCTGGTGATGATCGAGGCGATGGCCGCAGGAACTCCGATCATCGCCTGGCGCAGCGGGTCGACCCCGGAAGTGATCGAGCATGGCCGCAGCGGCTTTCTTGTCGCAAGCATCGATCAAGCGGTCGCGGCGGTCGACGCGGCCGAACGGCTTCCGCGTACCGGCGTTCGCGCCGCGTTCGAAGCACGGTTCAGCGTCGAACGCATGGCGCGCGACTATGTTGACCTTTACGAGACGATGCTCGCGAAGGATTCCCCCGCAGCGATCGAAACTCTCATGGTGACCGGCTGAGCGAATGAACGAGAATTCCCCGATCGCGGACTGGCCGGCGCAGGAGCGATCTCCCGCTCCCGAGAGCTATCATATCGAAGCGACCAAATCGCTCGTCGAACGAACGCTGAGAATTCTCAAACACGACGATCTGTTCGGGGTGTTCGACAAGCAGGGCAATTGCCGCGGCGGAGCGGACGGACCCGACGGATTATTTTATCAGGACACGCGCTTCCTGTCCGGCCTGACGCTGTGCGTCGGGGGGACGGAGCCGCTTCAGCTGAGTTCGGTGGTGCTCGACGACAATGGCGCGATGATCGTCGATCTCGCCAACGCCGATCTCCACGACGCGGACGGCAAGGTCTGGCTGCAGCGCGACTCGATCTACGTCGGCCGGCTGAAATTCCTGTGCGGCACGACCTGCTATGAGCGCATCCGCGTGCGGCGCTTTGGCCCGTGCGGACGCATAATCCCGCTTGAGGTCGCGTTCGACGCCGATTTCGCCGATTTGTTCGAGGTTCGCGGTGAGCGCCGTGCCAAGCGCGGCACGCGCACGGTCGTGAAGGTCGACGACCGCACCGTCCGCTTCGCTTATGTCGGGCTCGACGATGTCCAGCGCCTGACGACCCTGCACTTCGATCCCGCACCCGACCATCTGGATGAGCGCCAGGCGCGCTGGGACCTTGACCTCGACGCATCGGAGCGGATCAGCGTGGTCATCAAGGTCGACTGCGCGATCGCCGCCGAGGCTGCGGAGCCACCGCATTTCGTTTCCGCGTTTCGAACGCTGCGGCGGACACGCAAACGGCGTAACCGCGACCAGGCTTTCGTGACCAGCTCAAACGAGCTGTTCAACACCGTTATCGATCGCGCTGTCAGCGACATCGACATGCTGCTGACCGACACCCAATATGGGCTATACCCTTATGCCGGGGTGCCTTGGTACAGCACGATCTTCGGGCGCGACGGGATCATCACCGCGATCCAATTGCTGTGGGCCGCCCCCGACGTCGCCAAGGGGGTACTCAACGCGCTGGCGATGACCCAGGCGACCCAGAATGATGAAGCCGCCGACGCCCAGCCAGGCAAGATTCTCCACGAAATGCGCGGCGGCGAGATGGCCTACCTCGGCGAGGTCCCGTTCCGCCGTTACTACGGCTCGGTCGATGCCACCCCTTTGTTCGTCATTCTGGCGGGAGAATATCTCAAGCGTTCGGGCGACCTCGACACAATCCGCGCAATCTGGCCGAATATTTGCGCGGCGCTCGCCTGGATCGACGGCAGCGGCGATCCCGACGGCGACGGGTTCGTCGAATATGCGCGGATGACCGACCGCGGGCTCGCCAACCAGGGCTGGAAGGACAGCTTCGATTCGATATTCCATGCCGACGGCAGTGGGGCCGAAGGGCCGATCGCGCTGTGCGAGGTGCAGGCCTATGTCTTTGCCGCCAAGCGCGCTGCGGCCCAAATCGCACGCGCACTGGGCGACGGCGAAAGGGCGCAAGCCCTGGAGCGCGAGGCCGAGGCCATGCGCCAGCGTTTCGAGGAGCGTTTCTGGCTCGACGATTTGGGTTGCTACGCACTGGCGCTCGATGGCAACAAGCAGCCGTGCCGGGTGCTTTCGTCCAATGCCGGCCACGCGCTGTTCGCCGGCATCGCCAGCCCCGAACGGGCAGCCCGGCTGGCGCGGCTACTGACCGAAAAGCGCTTTTTCACCGGTTGGGGTATCCGCACCATCGCCGAAGGCGAGGCGCGCTATAATCCGATGTCCTATCACAATGGTTCAGTATGGCCGCACGACAATGCGCTGATCGCCATCGGTCTCGCCCGTTATGGCCACAAGGCCGAGGTGCTGAGAATTTTCCAGGGCCTGATCGGCGCGGCGTTCACCGACGAGTTCCGCCGCTTACCCGAACTATTCTGTGGATTTTCGCGCCGGTCGCGACGCGGTCCGACTTCTTATCCGGTCGCCTGCTCGCCCCAGGCGTGGGCGGCGGCCGCGCCGTTCGCGCTCATTGCAGCAGCGACAGGTCTTGAACTGAAGCATGATGAAGAGCTGGTCCGGCTCTCCAAACCGGCCCTGCCCGTCTTTCTCGACGATCTGCGATTGCACGATGTGTCAGTGGCCGGTTCGCGCCTCGACCTGCGCCTGTCGCGGGCCGGGGACGATGTGACGACGGCGGTGACGCGGCGCGAGGGCAAGGCGGCGCTGATGATTGTCAAATAGCATGAACCACCCGACCTGAGCGAGACTGTAGAGTTTTGCGACCAGCGTCGTGCAAGCGTTGAGGCGAGGAGGACATGCTCGATCGTCATGCCAATTTGGCCGAGCGCAACGAGCGCAGGCTATCGGGCTTTAATATGACTCGCCCCTCGAGACGCTCCGAGCCTATGCCGGTCCGAACACAATACTCTTCCGACAAGGTGGTGACGGATTGATCGATTGGGTGATCGTGCGCGGGCTGATCGCTGCGGTGGCGGCGGGGTTGCTGATCGGGATCGAGCGCGGCTGGCACTTGCGAGCGAGCCGCGACGGATCGCGCGTCGCTGGGCTTCGCACTTTTACCTTGCTCGGTGCGGCGGGCGGGCTGATCGCGCTGATTGTCCGAACGCTTGGGCCGTTGGTGGGTGCAGTGCCGCTCGCCGGAATCGTCGCGGTGCTCGTCGTCGGCTACGCGCGATCGGTCGACAAGAAAGATCAACGCGACGCGACGACGCTCGTGGCGGCGATGATCGCGCTGGCGCTCGGCTTGCTTGCCGGAGCCGGGCAGGCAGGGCTCGCGATCGCCGGCGCGGCGCTGACGACGCTGGTACTGGCTGTACGCGAACAGTCGCATCGCTTGGTCAACCGCCTGAGCCGCCGCGACGTCAATTCGCTGGCTTATTATGCGGTCATCGCCGGCGGGGTGCTGCCGTTCCTGCCCAACGATCGCTTCGGGCCTTACGGAGCGTGGAACCCGTTTCAATTGTGGCTGGTGGTGGTGCTGGTCACCGGTTTCTCTTTCGCCGGCTATATCGCAAATCGGCTGATCGGCGAGCGCAAGGGCACGCTTGCCACGGCGATCATCGGGGGTGCCTATTCGTCGACTGCGGTCACCGTCTCGCTCGCGGAGCGGATGCGCGCGGGGGCGAAAGGGCCGTTGACCGTCGGCATCGCGATCGCGACGGCGGTGATGTACGTCCGCACCCTGGTCCTGGTGGGATTGCTAGCCTGGCCGGTTGTTTGGCCGATGCTGCGGGTGATAGGCCCGGCAATGATCGCAGCCTGGGCGGTTTCCTTCGTTGCGTGGCGCCGTTCGGGAAATGAAAAGGAGAGCGGCAATGCCGAGGCCGCGCGCAATCCGATCGCGCTGCTGCCCGCACTGGGGTTCCTTGCCGCAGTCGCGGGGGCCGCGCTGCTCGTGCGCTGGGCGCAGGCGAAATTCGGCGAGAGCGGGGTCGCTTGGTCGCTGTTCGTCGCGGGAAGCTTTGATGTCGACGCGGCGGTCATCACGCTGTCGGGACTGCCCAAAGGCACGGTCGTCCCGTCGATTGCCGCGTTCGCGCTGGGCGGAACGGTGGCCGTCAACATGGCCTTCAAGATGGCCTTGGCGGGCATGATCGCGCGGCGACAAGGTCTGGGTGCGGTCGTGGCGCTGGGGGTGAGTCTGGTCGTGCTGCTGGCGACATTGGGATGGATCTGGCTGACGATGCGAAAGTGAGCGGGGCGCTATACTCGCTGGAATGAGCAGGAAGTGAGATGTCGACAAAGCGAGCATGCACATCGACCGGGTTCGAACATCAGGGGCGGCGGGCTCGGACGATGAGCGCCTTGAATGGGGTGGCGAGCGCTTGGGCTGAGAGCGAGCGAATGACGCCCACGAGCGTTGGACGATCTGTTCTCAAGTCCGTCGGCAGTCCGTCTGGTGCCAACCTGCGTTTTAGCCCTCAAAGACTTTCCGATGCGCGGTGACGGGCGGGAGAGTCTCTTCAACATTAGCGGCCTTCACGCTGTACCGGCCGGCCAGATCGTAATGGATCAAACGCGCCCGGGCGCTGGTTGCTTGCCACGCCAGTGCAAGCTCTTCGCGCTTGCGATGGAGCCAATATCCCTGTTCCAAGTTTGCCTCTTTTCCGGTCGCGCGGGGGCACGAATGCCATTCACGGATGCTTGCCACCAAGGTCCGGTGGGTGGTCCCACCTTGGCGTAGCTTCGACGAGCCGGACATACGCAATCATCCTTAGCCTTTGCGCGCAGGTCTTTCAGGTTTCAGTCGCGGCTATGGCCAGCGACAGTGGAACGCTCGTAGTTACGCAAGGCCGCTCCCTCCCGGCGATCAATTCAGAAGCCGGGTGCGCTGACCTCGCGGCGCTCTCCGGACATCCGTATCTATCCTTATTCAGCTCCAGCCTGCAGGCGCGCAATGTCGCTCCATGAGCTGGAACGACATTCGCTTGGAACTCGCCTGCGCTGCTCAGTTTCCGCAGGGCTCTCCTCACCGCTGCTATCTGCTTCACCTGCCGCTTGAAGCGAGCGGTCTGATTGACGAGGTGATGTTGCCTCGTGATGTTGCCTCGCTTTGGTGGACACCTTTGCTAAGCCCGTAAGGGCAAGAAAGGTGTTTCGATGACGAAGACGAGGCGGGAGTTTTCTCCCGAGTTCAAGCGGGAGACGGTAGCGCTCCTGGTAAAGCAGTCGCCGACC
>JANPMU010000010.1:0-3817 GCA_031427095.1 Sphingomonas sp. | reverse complement strand
GCGCTATCCGACCGAGCGCGAAATCGACCGTATCTACAGCCGCAAGATGCAGCGTCGGAACGGGCCTGGCTACCAGCCCGTTACAATCGAACAATTGGTGTCGGGAACCACTGCGCTGATCGAGGCCGAACTGGGTGAACGCGTCAAGATCGCGAACGCCAAATGGCTTTCAGGTGGGGCCTCCAAGCTGCAGATGCTGTTCGACTTGCACTGGAACGGGCCTGCCGGACGCCATGGCGAAGGTCAGGTGACCACGATGGTATTGCGGATGGAGCCATCGGCCTCGGTCACCGAGTCGAGCAGGCTGCGTGAATTCGAGGTTCTCCGGGCGGTTCAGGGGATCATCCCGGCGCCCGAACCCTATTGGGTCGATCCGGACGCGACCTACTTGCCCTACCCCGCGATGGTCTATAATTTCGCTCGTGGCACGGCGAAGCCTTCCCGCGACGCCGCCAAGGTATCCGGGCTGGGGCAAAATTTCGGACCCGACCTTCGCGCGAAACTCGCGCCTCAGTTCGTCCATTTGCTTGGCAAGCTACACAATGTCGATGTCTCCGCCGTTTCGGGGATGGAACATTTTGAACGGCCTGCGGTCGCGTCCAACGCTTCGGTAATCAAGCAGGTCAACGCCGCGCGCCGTACGTGGGAAGAAGACCGGATCGAAGAAGAGCCGGTGATGGAAATTGTCTATCGCTGGTTGATCGCGAACGCTCCGCCGCTCGACCATTTATCGATTGTGCACGGGGATTATCGCAGCGGCAACTTCCTGTTCGACGAGGCCAGCGGTGAGATTACCGCCTGGCTCGACTGGGAAGGAGCGACACTGGGTGATCGCCATCAGGACCTGACATATGCTGCCCACCCGTTGTTCGAGCATATTTCGGAAGACGGCAGCCTGGCGCTGGCATCGGGAATGATGCCGGCTGCGGAACTTTACGCCGCTTACGAAAAGGCGTCCGGCCTCTCGATTGATCCCGCACGCATCGTCTATTTCAGCGTCTTTAACCGTTATCTGATCGTGGTCCTGCTGCTGGCAGCGTCGGCACGTGCATCCCGCTCTGCCGGAACCCACCAGGATGTGCTGGTCAATTACGTAGCCGGGCTGGGCTATCCCGCATTGGCGGACCTGCGCCAGTATTTCATTGGAGCCACTGCATGATTCAGTCTTTCGACACGCAGTTGCAGGCGGTTCTGCGCGCTCTTAGCGAAGTCGTAGCGCCGGCGTTGTCCGAAGCGGAAAAGCACGTCGTTGAACAACTGCATTTGTCACTGGCGACCTTGCAATTCATCAAGGCCCGTGTGCCCGAAGCACGCCGCTTTTTCCGCATGGAGCTCAAGTCGTACATGGCTCTGGCCGGAGAGGTTGCGGCGATCGCAGATACTGACCTTGCCGATCAGTGCAGCGCGATTAAAGACGTCATTGCCACCGGCCAGGCCGAACTTGAACGCCCCGAGGGCGACTTTGACGACTACCAGATGATTACGCGCCGCCTGCGCGAACAGCTCGCCGACCTATCCAACAGCGCGGATGGAAAACCCTGCAAACAGCGTCTGGATGCAATGATCCTTGATCGAAGCGAATTTCTAATCCTCCAGAACCGCTTATGGGTCTCCCCGTTCGGGCTTGAGCCGAACCTCGAGGCATTGCCCAAGGAAGCGTGGTAATTCGCCGGGATATTACGCCGATCTGAAATTAGGACCCACGATGATTACCGCAGCCGACCTCGATTTCCACAATCAAAACTCGCCCGATTTCGATCATGCCGAGACGCTGTTTCTGATCTTCTCCGTGCCCGAGGCGCGGATCAGCGGAAATGCTTATATCCTCTGCCGACCGAATGCGGGAATCTGCCTGTCCTCGGTTTACATCCATCAGGGCATGCATGCGACCGCCTGGACGGTCGATTATTCCGACGCCCCGATGCACGTGAAATGCCCGGAGACCATGGCCGATTTTACGCTTTCCAATGGCTTGTCCGTCAAGGCCGGCAACGGCGCGCGCGATTACCGGTTTCGCTATGATGGGCGCGACGGACTATGTCGTTTCGACTTGCAGTTTACCGGACTGATGGACCCTTTCAATCCGCTGGATCCTGCACAGAATCCGATGCTCGAAGTGTTTTCAAATGATCCGGAGGCTTCGACCGGAGCTGGCGATTCGTGGACCAAGGGCCACTATGATCTGGTCGGCAAAATTGAAGGGGAGCTGGAGCTTTACGGGCATAAATTCAACGTCTCTTGCGTCGACGGACTCGATCGCAGCTGGGGTCCCAGGGCGGAATGGAATTCTGCACCGGTCTCGTGGATGCATATGGGTTTCGGGGAAGATTTGGCCTTCCACCTCGTCGTCTCGCTGGAGGTCGTGAAAGGACAGCAGGTCTATACGACGTTTCGGTTCGGTTATGCGGTCGTCGATGGCGAGGTCTCGGCGATCGTCAAGGCGGAAGTCGAGGCTGAAAGCATCGGCATGCTCGGCATGCACCGGGTCGTCAGGATCACCGACGCAAAGGGCCGCCAATGGGAAATGGTCGGCGCAGCGATCGCCGCCGCGCCATGGCACACGGCATATACCAGCTTCATCTCATTCCAGAGCTTGTATCGCTGGACGATGAAGGACCGTGTTGGGTTCAGCAACGTCACCGACGTCATCGGCGTCACGAGTCTGTCCAGGGCGCTGTCACGGCTGGGTCGCGCCTGAGTTTGCCCGGAGCGTTTGGCCTATTTATTCACCCGTGAACCGGGCGGCGCGTTTTGCAGCAAATGCGGTTAGGCCTTCCCGCGCATCGGCGCTTCCGGCGACACGCGACAAGGCCTGCGCTTCGAGCTCCAGTTGCACCTCAAGCGGCTGATCCGTGACGGTGAGGAACAGACGCCTGATTTCCCCATAAGCGAGAGTGGGGCCGCTCGCGAACTTGCGCGCGACTGCCTCGGCCCGAGCCGCCAAATCCTCGCCGGTGACGAGTTCGTCGATCAGACCGGCGGCGCGCGAAGCTTCGGCGTCCAGACTTTCATTGAGCAGCAGAAACCGGCGCGCACGAGCGGGGCCCATGCGGCGGGCGAACATCGTCGTCGCGCCGGCGTCGCACGAAAAACCAATCCCCGGGTAGGCGGCTTGAAAGCGCGCCGCTGCGTTTGCGAGGACGATGTCGCATCCGGCGACGAACGCCGCCATCCCGCCTGCGCAAACACCATGCACCGCCACTACAATCGGTGCATCGATGCGCTGCAGCCGCGCGATCGCGCTGTGAAGATCCGCCGTCCAGCGCAATATGTTATGGGGCAACTCGTCCAGATCGCCGACCAGGCTGCCAATCTCGCCGCCATAGCTGAACGCGCGGCCCTCCGCCGTCACCAACACGGCACGCACGTCACGCCTGCCAGTAAGCCGTATCGCCACTTCGAGAAGTTCGGCGCAGAAGCGCCCGTCAATCGGGTTACCGCGGGCAGCATCGGTAAATGTCAGGCGAGCGAGGCCGTTGTCGAAGTCGAGCCGCATTGCCACCAGTTCCGTCATTCCATCACCCCCACGACAGTCTCGTTCGCGCCTGCCATCAGATATAGTATGCTCGTGTACGAATTTCTGTCAAACGACCGAGAGCCGGGCAGGGCCAGCGCGTTATTGTGCAGTCCGCACCCTCCCTGACGCGGCCCACACTTCAGACTGTGCGCTGGGCCTTGTCGCGTTCGGATGCTGCGCGGATCGCTTCCCTCGCGAGCGCCCATTGCTCGTCGGTCAGCTTGGCCAAATCGGCAAAGGTGCTGGGTGCGGCCAGGTGATGGCCGCCATCAATCGCGATAGTCTGGCCGGTCAGATAAT
>JANPMU010000009.1:0-1716 GCA_031427095.1 Sphingomonas sp. | reverse complement strand
GGCGGGCTGGCCGACATAAGCCTCCCGAGCGAGAAGTTCCGCGAGTTCGCCGCGATTGGCGGGGTTCTCGCACCACGCCCCCGCCTCATCGAGCGCAAGCAGCAGGCGGTCGAGCGTGTCGGGGTTCGCCTCGGCCCAATCCTCGCGCAGGGCGAGCACCTTCTCGACCCCGCGTTGCCAGATGTTCGCGCCGATCGTCGCGATCTCGCCGCATCCCGCCGCCACGGCGACGCTGCTCCACGGTTCGCCCGCGCCGAACCCGTCGATCTCGCCCGCGCCAAGCGCCTCGACCATCTGCGACGGGGGCAGCACCCGAAGCTCGACGTCGCGGTCGGGATCGACCCCCGCATAATCGAGCCAGTAGCGGAGCATCAGCGCATGGCTCGAGAAACGGTGGACCACCCCGAGCACGGGCGGGCGCCCGACAGCTGCGAGACCGCGCGCAAAGGCGCGCGCGGCTTCTCCGGGATTGGCGATTCGCCTCGCGGCATCGGGATCGAGCAATCGCGTCAGCGCTGGCGACAGCGTCAGCGCATTGCCGTTGAGCCCGAGCTTGAACGGCGCAGCGATCGCTGCGGGACGCTGGCTCAGGCCGAGCGTCACCGCGAGCGCGAGCGGGGCAAGCATGTGCGCCGCCTGGACCTGCCCCGAAACCAGCCGGTCGCGCACTGTCGCCCACGACAGGTCGCGGATCAGCGTCAGGTCAAGCCCATGGTTCTCGGCGAAGCCGCGCTCTTTGGCCGCAACCAGGATCGCGCTGTCGGTCAGCGGAACGAAGGCGATCGCCAGCGGGGTCACTTGCGGCCTCCTTCGAGCAGGACATTGGCGGTGATCAAAGCGTCGGCGATGTCGCCGAGTCGCCGACTCTGGTTCATCGCGGTCGTCCGGAGCAAGGCATAGGCATCGGCTTCGCTCATTCCCCGGCTCTCCATCAATATCGCCTTGGCCCGGTCGACCAGCTTGCGCTCGGCCAGCGCGGTCCGCGCCTCGGTCAGCTCGGCCTTGAGCTTGGCGAACGCATTGAAGCGCTGGACCGCGAGCTCGAGGATCGGCTTGACCCGCTCCTTACGCAGCCCATCGACGACATAGGCCGAAACCCCGGCATCGATCGCCGCGCCGATCATCGTCTCGTCGCTGCTGTCGACGAACATCGCGATCGGGCGAGCCAGCGCGCGGCTGACCACGAGCATTTCCTCGAGTGAGTCGCGGCTCGGCGTGCCGAGGTCGATGATCACGACATCGGGTGCGAGCGCTTCAAGCCGGGCGACGAAGGCCCCGCGCGGGGCGACGATGAAGATCGCCTCGAACCCTGCCTCGCGCAGGCCATCCTCGACCACCGCCGCGCGCAACTCACTCTCATCGACAATCGCTATGCGCAAGTCGGGCCTCTCATGCTGCAATGCAGCAAGGGTCGCGCCTAAACGCGCCCCGCGTCAACATTGAATGACTTTGGCGTGCTGTCAGGCGGCTATTGTCACGGTAACGAGCGGCAGCGCAATCAGACGTTTGCGGCTCCGACGCTCATGCAGCCGCGTTACAGACGAACCGGGGGATTTTAAGGCCACATCGCCGAGAGCAGAAATGCCGCGTGAAATCAGGACGGGCTGGTGGAGCTGAGCGGGATCGAACCGCTGACCTCTGCAGTGCGATTGCAGCGCTCTCCCATCTGAGCTACAGCCCCCGCCCGTCGGCTGCGGCTCTTTAGCTGCGCTTTCT
>JANPMU010000008.1:0-2690 GCA_031427095.1 Sphingomonas sp. | reverse complement strand
GGTCCGGCTTGACCCTTATTGGCTGGCGGGAGCGCGCGTGGCCTATCGGGTCAGCCGCGGCGTGGAACTGTTTGGGCGCATCGCCAATGCGTTCGACGCGACCTATCAGGACGTGGTCGGTTATCGCACCGAAGGAAGGAGCGGCTATGCTGGCGTCCGTTTCGCTGTTGGTCGCTAGCGGCGCGGTTCGGGTGGCGTCGCTCAATCTGTGCACCGACGAATATTTGTTGATGCTGGCACGGCCCAGCGAGATTGCGAGTGTCAGTTTCCTCTCGCGCGACCCTCAGGAATCCTCGCTGTGGCGAGAAGCGAGGCGCTTTCCAGCCAATCGCGGATCGTTGGAAGACGTCATCGGGCAGCGACCGACGCTGGTGCTTTCGATGGGCGGCAGCGGGCGGGCAACCCGCCTGATCGCGGGTCGGCTGGGCATTCGTTCGCTGACCCTGTCCTCGCCGAGCAATATTCGCGAGGTCGAGCGCAATATGATGGCGGTCGCGGCGGCGCTGGGCGATCGTGGACGCGCGGCGCCATTGCTGAGTGAGATTGCCGCATTGCGACGGACGGTGCCTGCCGCGCCAAGCGACGCAATCTGGGTGTCGGGAGGCGGGCTAAGCCTGAGTGCAGGCTCGCTCGGAGCCGAGTGGCTCGGGCTGGCGGGGTATCGCCAGCGCGCCCTTGCCGGCGGCCGGGCCGATTTGGAAACCTTGCTGGTGCGACCGCCTGCCGTCCTCATTCGCAGCGAGTATCGCAGTGGACAGATGTCGCGCGGCAATCGCTGGCTCGACCATCCGATCGTGCGCAATACGCGTGCAAAAATCATCGCGACGGATGGTCGGGCGTGGACCTGCGTCGGGCCGTCGATGATCGCCGAAGTGGCGCGATTGCGTCGCTCGGCGCGATGAAAGGCGGCACCCTGTTTGTGGCGATTGTCGCCGCGCTGATCCTGACGGCGGGGCATCTGCTGTGGCCGATCCAACCGATTGCGGAATTGGCCAGGCTCGACCCGGCGCTTGCGCGGCAATTAGTCATCGAGCTGCGACTCCCGCGAACCCTGCTCGCGGTCGGTTATGGCGCGACGCTCGGGCTGACCGGGGCGGCGATGCAGGCGTTGTTTGCCAACCCCCTCGCCTCGCCCGACATCAGCGGGAGCAGCAGCGGCGCGGCACTGGGCGCGGTGCTGGGCGGATATTGGCTCGGAATTGTCGAACCGCTCGCGCTCGCCGCATGCGGAGCCGCAGGCGCGGGACTGGCGCTTGTGGCCCTGATCGGGATCGCGGGGCGCCGCGCCGACAGCGCGACCCTGCTGCTGGCCGGACTGGCGATCGCGCTAGCGCTCGGTGCGGCGACCAGTCTGCTGCTGGCGCTGGCCCCCTCCCCGTTCGCATTTTACGACAGTTTCGACTGGCTGATGGGATCGTTCGTCGACCGCAGTCTCGGCCAGGCGGCGGCGGCGCTGGTCCCCGCCTTGCTGGCATGCGCCTGGTTAACCCGCCGCGCCGGTGCGCTCGACACACTGGCGTTGGGCGAAGATGTCGCAGGGTCGCTCGGGCTCCGGCCGACGCGGCTGCGGATCGAGATCGTCAGCTTGAGCGCGGTGGCGGTCGGGGCGTGCGTATCGGTGTCCGGGGCGATCGGTTTTGTTGGACTGCTCGCACCCGTGGCTGCTCGACGGCTGACTGCGGGGCACCCGGGGCGGGCGCTGCTTCCCGCAGCCGCGATTGGCGCGGCATTGCTGGTCGCAGCCGACCTGGCGACGCGGCTCGCGCCGTTCGGGCGGGTGATCCCGGTCGGGGTGCTGACTGCGGTTGCCGGAACGCCATTATTCCTGTGGATCGTGGTGACGATGCGCTGGCGGCTGACGCCATGACTGCGCTGCTCGAAGCGACCGGGGTTGCGATTCGCCAGCGGCTCGCGCCAACCGACCTGATGGTCGAGGCGGGATCGCTGGTCACCGTGATCGGCCCCAATGGCAGCGGCAAGACCAGCCTGTTGCGCGCGCTTGCCCGGGTCGATGAACTGCGCGGCAAAGTCCGAATCGACGGCATCGACCTCGACCGCGCGCCACCGGCGCAGAGGCGAAAATTGCTCGCATTGCTCCCCGCCTCGCGTGAGCTGGCGTGGCCGATCAGTGCGCGCGGCGTGATCGCGCTCGGGCTTGAAACCCCGGATGCCGGGCGGGTCAGCGAATTGGTCGATATGCTCGAACTCGACCCGCTGGCCGATCGCCCGGTGAACTTCCTGTCGACCGGCGAGCGGGCACGCGTATTGTTCGCACGGGCGCTGGCGGCGCGACCACGAGCGTTGCTGCTTGACGAACCGCTGTCGAACCTCGATCCCTATTGGGCGCTGCGGATGCTCGAGATCCTCCGGGAGATCGTCAATCGCGAAGGGTGCGCGGCGATCATCTCGCTCCACGAGCTTGATCTCGCCCGCCAATCGGACCGAACCCTGCTGATGGCCGATGGGCGAATTTGCGCCGATGCCGATCCGCTCGCGACGCTCGGCAGCGGCGCGTTGCGCGACGCTTTCGGGATCGAGCGCGGTGGCGATCAGGGTTGGCGGATCAGGCTGGAGGGTCGGCGATCATCGCGGGCCGATCCGCTGGCGGATAGGCGATAATCGCGGGGCGCTACGCGGGCGGGTCGGGAATCAATGGGGGGAAATTGGCTTGGGGGACAAATTTTGCGGGA
>JANPMU010000007.1:0-6802 GCA_031427095.1 Sphingomonas sp. | reverse complement strand
TGGATTGCAACTGGATGTATCGGAAAGCCGCCGAAAACGGCGCGGCCGGCCATCTTCCTCCGCCGCCATATCAGGAACTGCATTCCTAAAACTGCAAGGCGCGGCAGAAATCGGCGGAGAGGGCTTTCCGGTCAATTGACCGTATCCTCTCCGCACCGGCCGATGGTCTATTCCAGGCGTGTCGCAGGATGCGCGACGGATTCAATCGGGCCGATCGACCAATCCTTGAACAGGTCTTTAGTTCGAGGGTGACCCGATCCGGGCGACGAGATCCGGACGATGACTTGCACGGGAGCGATAGAGATGGGCGATACACGCCAGGTCATTCAGACCTATATCGAACATTTTGAAAATAAGCGGTATGTCGAAGCATTGAGCATGCTCAATGAGGATGGCCGCTATATTCTGATCGGGAGAACTCCTGCTTCGGGCGTCTACGAAGGGCGCAAGGACATGTTTGACCGGTTCGTGCCGATTCTGGGCGCTTTCAAGGAGCCCCCGACGCTTACCTTCAGCGACGTGATCGTCGAGGGTAATAAGGGCGTCATCCGCGCCTCGGGCAAGGGCCTGGGCAATTTCGGGACCTATGAACAACCCTATTTCCTATGGTTTGTCCAAGTAGAAAATGGCGGTTTTTCGGAAATTTGTGAATATATCGACACCGTCGAGCTGGAAACTGCCGTTTTCGGAAAGAAACTAATCGAGCCAAACTCCACCGAATAGGAGGGGCTCAAATTCTTTTCTCGTAATTTTAATCAGTGTTGGGCCCATGGGGTTCGACCAAATCATTTGGGGGGTATCATGAACAAGCAGCTACTCATATCCGCGTCGGTTTTTGCCATTGTGGCGACGCTGAATGCGACAGCGGCTTTCGCGCAGGCGCCGCCGCCAGAGGAAGCAACTCTTGCGGATAAACAGGGCCGCGGTCTTGACCAGGCGGCCGTCGCTGCTGACGCGAGGGCCGCAGCGAAACAGGCCCCAGTCGAGGGCGACGACATCGTGGTGACAGCGCAGAAGCGCGCCGAAAGCCTGCTCGAAGTTCCGACCCAGGTTTCGGTGACAACTGCCAAGGCCCTCACCGAGCGCGGCATCACCCAGGCCTCGCAGTTGCTTATGGCGACGCCGAACGTGACCTTCATCGAAGACAATGCGGGCGAGGCGTATATCAACATTCGCGGCCAGACTGCGGTTCGCGCGTCCGACCCGAACGTCGCCATCGTGATCGACGGGGTGGTTCTTTCGAGCACCAAATCGTTCAACCGCAATATCTTCGGCATCCAGCAGATCGAAGTCCTGAAGGGACCACAGACCGCGCTGTACGGACGCAATGCGGCCGCCGGCGCGCTGGTCATCACGACCAAGGTCCCGGGCGATACGTTCGAGGGCGAAGTTACGGCTTCGTACGGAAACTTCAGCACGATTCGTGCCAGCGGCGCAGTCAGCGGCCCGATTACCGACACTCTCGGCTTCTCTGTTGCAGCGTCGACCTACAACACCAACGGGCCGTTCAAGAGCACAGTCGCCGATTTCCACGTGATGGAGGCCCATAACAATTCGCTTCGCGGTCGCTTGTTCTTTGACAATCACGACAATTTGAAGATCGACTTCAAAGTCGACGGGTTCAAAGTGACGGGCGCGGGCATCGGCTACAATGCTCAAGTCACCTTCTTCCCGATTGGTGGCTTTAACGGCAGCACGGTAATGGACTTCACTTTGACTGATCAACCGTTCGTCAGCAATATCAAGGGGATAAACGATAATAACTATCTCGGGGCAACGTTCAAGGTCGATTATGACATGGGCTTCGCCGAGCTGACATCGGTCAGCGGGATCAGCAAATATAATGAATATTTTGGTGGTGACGGCATCCCTTACATCCTCAGCACAGGGACTCCACCCTCGAATGGCCTGGGCTATGCTTTCAATTCACTTAGTGAATATTCTTTGACCGACAAAAACTATTCCCAGGAAGTTCGGTTGACCTCGCCGGGCAAGCAGCGCTTCCGGTGGCAGGTCGGTGCGTCCTATCTTCGCTTCGATCGTCACGGGTGGACGAAGCAGTCGCAAGACGAAACCGGATCTCTGCCGCCCACTCCACGCCAGCCCACTCCACTCTTCCCTTCGTTCACTCTCTCATTTCAGGAACCGGTTTACCGGACGATCGACTATGCGGTTTTTGGAAACGCGCAATTCGACATTACTGAGCAATTCCAGATCGCAGTCGCCGGTCGCTATGACATCGAGAAGAGGGCGATCAAGGAAGTTGCTCCCGCTCCGTTCAACGCCTGCGTCAACGATGGTAATCTGCTCGAGAATTGCAACGCTAAGAAGACGTTCAAGGAATTCTCGCCCAAGGTCACGCTGTCCTACAAGCCGACGCGCGGTGCATTGGTCTATGCGAGCTATGGCAAGGGCTTCAAATCGGGGGGCTTCAACCCGATTGGTTCGCGGCAGAAGATTCTGAACGTTGGCCTCGATCCAGCGACCGTCTATGTCGAAGACATCTATCAAGCAGAGAAGTCGAAGTCGTACGAAATTGGCATGAAGCTCGAAATGCTCAATCGACGACTTAATTTTACTGCGGCGGCGTTCAAAACCAAAGTGGCCGGTGCACAACAATTCGCCTTCATTCCACAAGCTGGTGTCCAGTCCGTCGTCAGCATCGACTCGGTCAAGCTCAAGGGGTTCGATGCGGGGCTTGACTGGCGTTCGCGTGGCGGAACCAATCTGACGCTTGGCGTCGGCTATGTCGACGGCAAGATCAGCAAGTTCGCGCGAAACCCGGGCGTAGTCGGGAATATTGCGCCGGGCTCGGCCAAATATACCATTAACGTTCAGGCCAGCCAGGAATTAGCGCTCTCCGACTCGCTCAAACTCGTTCCGAGGCTTGAGTATAACCGAACCGGACGCATATGGTGGGATATCGACAACCAGGTCGGCACCAGCCGCGCTCCGCTCGATATCTTCAATGGCCGCTTGACCCTGCTCAGCAAAAACGGCTGGCAGATTGCCGGCTACATGGATAATATTGCCAACAAGAAATATTATGGGGAAATCGTCCCATTGGCTCAGGCGTCGGCGTCTTTCCCCTTTTCGCTCGCCGTCGGCTTCCGTGGCTGGACGAGAAGCTACGGCCTCGAGACCAAGATCGACTTCTAAACTCGAAACCGGGCGTCGCTTGAGCGACGCCCGGATTTTTTTGAATCTCTACCGAGCGCACAGCATGAAGGGTGGCGGTTCCGCCCTGGCTGACTTTAATCAGTCTGCGCGAGCGAATGGCCCGAATGCGCCGCGCTCTGACAGCGACTGGATCGCGGCATCGCTCATTCCCAACAGGCTGCTCAGGATTTCCTGATTATGCTCGCCGAGTAGCGGCGCCGCGATCGGATCGACGGCTGGAGTCAGGCTGAGACGATAGGGAGAGCGGACGTTGGGGACGGTGCCTGCGGTCGGATGCGGGATTTCGCTGACGATCTTTCGCGCTTTGACGTCCGCCGAAATCATGGCTTCGGGTATCGTTGCGATCGGTGCGATCGGAATGCCTATTCCGGACAGCCGTTCCACCCAATGGTCGCGACTGTTCGAAGCGAAGATTTCCTGGAGCAACCGGGTCAGGCGCTCGATGTCCGCAACGCGATCGCGGTTGGTCTGGAATGCCGGATCATCGGCGATGTCGGGACGATCGAAACCCTCGACGCACATCCGCCGAAACAAGGCATTGTTACCGCAGGTCAGGAAGATCGGACCCGACCGGGTCTGGTAGGAGTCGCTCGGCGCGGTCTGCGGCGCGCGGTTGCCGTTGCGACCAAGATCCTCGCCGCTGACCAGAGCGGCGGTGCCGTACAAGGTCAAAACCGCCATCGCGACGTCGATCAGCGCAATCTCGATTCGCTGGCCACGGCCAAGCCGGTAGCGCGCGATCACGGCGGCGAGGATTGCGCTGGTCGCGGTCATCGCGGTAGCGGTGTCGATGATCGGCACGGTCGTTCGCATCGGCATTCCGCCGCGTTCGCCGGTCAGGGACATGAGCCCGCTCGCGGCTTGAAACATCGCATCGTAGCCGCGCCGGGCGACCGCAGCCGATTCGTCGCGCCCGTAGCTCGAAATCGAGCAATAGATCAGTCGCGGATTGTCTTTCGAGACGCTGTCATAGTCGAGGCCGAGCCGTTCCATGACTCCGTTGGAAAAATTTTCGACGACGATGTCGGCGCCCGAGATGAGCTTGAGCGCAACTTCCCGCCCCGCATCGGTTTTGAGATCGAGCGTGACGCTGCGCTTGTTGCGATTGGTGCTGAGATAAAAGGCGCCCTCTCCACCGCGGGTGGTGGTCATGTAATGACGGCTGTCATCACCCTTGACCGGCACCTCGATCTTGATGACCTCGGCGCCGAGGTCGGCGAGCTGCTGCGTGCAGTAGGGCCCGGCGAGCATTTGCGTGAAATCGATCACGCTCAAACCCTCGAGCGCGGTCGGGACATCGGAAGAGCGGCGATCGGCGGTCATTGCATTCTTTCGTCAAAGATCATGCGGCTCACATCGGCCCGACTACAAATTTAGTAATTGAAAATCTTACCGGCAAGTATTAGCGGCTATGCAGATAAAGCGGTATCGACGCGGTCAATACCCTGCCGATTGGGCGACCGCTAGGGCCGCTTGGAACTCCAAAAATCGGCCACCGTAAGAGCAATAGAATTGGTTGTCGGATCAGGGAAGCGGGCGGAAAGTATGACTTCGCAATCAGCGGGACGCACGGCCCGCTTCACTCAGGAAACGCTGCAGGATTTCGTCGGCCGGAGTGGTCAGCCGCAGATTGGTCGTGATGACGTCAATCCGGCCATGATCCGTCACTGGTGCATGGCGTTGGAAGATCGCAATCCGATCTATGTCGATGAGCAGCGAGCGAGAAAAGCCGGGCTTGGCGGCGTGATTGCCCCGCCGGCGATGATGCAGGCATGGACCATGCCCGACTATGGCTCATCGCCTCCCGCCAAGGACGCGGTCGCCGAGCTCTACGCGCTGCTCGATTCGAATGGCTATGTCGGGATCGTCGCGACCAACAGCGAGCAGGAGTATCTGGTGCCGCTGAAAATCGGCGATCGCGTGACATCGACCAAGACCATCAACATGGTGTCGGAAGCGAAGACGACCAAGCTTGGTGAAGGCCATTTCATCACGTCGAACATCGAATATGTGAATCAGCGCGGCGAGACCGTGGGCAGGCAATTGCACCGCGTGCTGAAGTACCGGCCGCCGTCCGATCGGAAGTTGTCGCCGCGAGAGCAGACGCTGCCCCGCCCGCGGCCGAACGTGACCCAGGATACGGCATTCTACTTCGAGGCCGCAGGGCAGCGCAGGCTGGTCATCCAGGGTTGCGACGTCTGTCACCAGTTGCAGCATCCGCCCACTGCGGCGTGCAGAGCCTGCGGATCGCTGGAGCTTAGCCCGGTGCAGATGTCCGGGCGCGGCAAATTGTTCAGCTACACGATCATCCACGCTCCGGTCATTCCGCCGTTCGAGGCGCCCTATAATGTCATCCTGGTCGATCTGGAGGAGGGGCCACGGATCGTCAGCGAGCTGCGCGATATCGCACCCGCCGACATTCGCATTGGCATGGACCTCGAGGTGGATTTCCTCGATCTTCCGCCCGATTTCGGGCTGCCGGTTTTCCGCAGAGCTGCGGCGCCGGTCGCGGTCGATGAAGGCGCTGCGGCGACCGCGAAGATCGGCGATGCCTTGCCGCCGCTTTCGATCCCGCTGACGCGCAGCAAGATCATCGCGACCGCGATCGCGACACGCGATTTCCAGCTCGTCCATCACGATCACGAAGTCGCCCAGACGCGCGGCTCGGAAGATATTTTCATGAATATCATCACCACTCAGGGTCTGGTGGCGCGCTTCGTCACCGATTGGGCCGGCGCCGACGCGACGCTGCGCAAGATCGCCATCACGCTCGGCACGCCCAATTATCCGGGCGGCACGATGGTGATGAGCGGATCCGTCGTCGATCGCCGGCCGAGCCAAGGCGGGACCGATCTCGATCTGGCCGTAACGGGCAATAACAGCCGGGGCAGCCATGTCGCGGGAACCGTTACGATCCATTTGCCCGAAAATGGGGATCACGTCCGATGAGTCGCAAGAACAAGGATCAATTGTCGCGCAAGGCCGCGATCGTCGGAATCGGCGCCACCGAATTTTCGAAAAATTCGGGCCGGAGCGAGCTTCGCCTTGCGGTCGAGGCGATCCAGCATGCGCTGGCCGATGCGGGTTTAAAGCCCGCCGATGTCGATGGGCTTACGACCTTTACGATGGAAACCAACCCCGAAGTCATGGTCGCCAATGCGCTCGGGATCGAGGAGCTGACCTTTTTCTCGCGGGTCCATTATGGCGGCGGCGCGCCTTGTGCGACGATCCATCAGGCGACGATGGCAGTGGTCACCGGGGCCGCCGACGTGGTGGTCTGCTATCGCGCGTTCAATGAGCGCTCGGGCGTTCGCTTCGGCTCTGGGGTATTCAGCGACGCTCAGGCGGCGACCGCCGAAAGCACGCGCTACAGCTGGGCTTCGCCCTACGGATTGCGCACGCCGCCAAGCTGGGTGGCGTTGTTCGCACAGCGATACCTGCATCAGTTTGGCGCAACGACCGAAGCCTTCGGTCATGTCGCGGTGGCGTGCCGCAAACATGCCGCGACCAATCCCAAGGCGCATTTCTACGGTCGCCCGATCACGCTGGAAGATCATCAGAATTCGCGCTGGATCGCCGAACCGCTGCGGCTGCTCGATTGCTGCCAGGAAACCGACGGCGG
>JANPMU010000006.1:0-5572 GCA_031427095.1 Sphingomonas sp. | reverse complement strand
TCGGTCGCGGTGTCGATTCCCGGCGGGCTGATCACCCCGATCGTCGCGGGCGCCGAAGCCAAGGCGATCTCGGCGATCTCAAAGGAAATGACCGACCTCGCGGCCCGCGCCAAGGAGGGCAAACTTGCACCCGCCGAATATCAGGGCGGCACCGCGAGCATCTCCAACATGGGGATGTACGGGATCAAGCAGTTCGACGCGGTGATCAACCCGCCGCAGGGTATGATCATGGCGATCGGCGCCGGCGAGAAGCGGCCCTACGTGATCGATGAATCCCTGCAGATCGCGACGATCATGAGCGCCACCGGAAGCTTCGACCACCGCGCCATCGACGGCGCCGACGGCGCGCGGCTGATGAAGGCGTTCAAGGCGCTGGTGGAGAGCCCGTTAGGCCTGGTGGCTTGATGCCGCCCGGTTATGGCGGCTTGGTGTGGACCGCACTCTGGCAGTCGACGCTGGCAAATGCCGCCATTTCGACGCTGGCTTATTGGGTCAACGTTCAGGTGAACGGTTCTAGTTTCATTATGCCCTTTGAAACCTTGTTCATGTTCGCTTTCATCGGCGTCATGAGCGTCGTTGCGGCTAGCATCGTCCTATTTGTAGGCGGGCTCATCGTGCCTGCAATCGCAGGTTGGGCGGCGTTTATCGTGTGGATCGCAGTCTATTTCGGTTTTGCGCGATCCAGCCACGCTGAAATGCAGGAGCTTCATAAGGCATTGGGTTCCGCCAGTGGGCTTGTCTATTCCTTGGTCGCCGCCGCGCTGTGGTGGAGATCGGTTGGGGTTCGCTGACGTGGGGAGCTACCTTGCCACGCCTGAGCCCTTCATCCGCATCACCGCGATGCCGACTGACACCAACCCTTATGGCGGAGTGTTCGGGGGGTGGCTGATGAGCCAGATGTCGCTCGCCGCGGGCAGCCTCGCCTCGCGGCACAGCCAAGGCAAGGCCGTGGTGGTGGCGGCCGACGCGCTCAAGTTCACCGGCGCGCCGAACGTCGGCGACGAAATCTCGGTCTATGCCGAATTAGTGAAGCAAGGCCGAACCTCAATGCGCATCGCGGTCGAGGTAATTGCTCGCGAGCGCGACGGGGACGCCGAGACGCTTGTGGCGAGCGGGGAATTCACCTTCGTCGCGCTCTGCACAGATGACCGCCCGCGGGTAATCAGTGAGTAACCCCTCTCCCCCCTCGGCTAACGCCGAGTCACCCTCTCCCGCAGAGGGGAGAGGGGAAGACTCAGTCCCTCTCCCCTCTGCGGGAGAGGGACAGCCGAAGCGCAGCGACGGCAGGGAGAGGGGGCGCAAGAAACTCCTCCGCGACCGCGCCAAGGGAATGCGCTCGACCCACACCGAGGCCGAGCATCGGCTGTGGCAAATCCTTCGCGCCAAGCGGTTCGCGGGCTTCAAGTTCAAGCGGCAGTTGCCGATCGATCATTATATCGTCGATTTTGCATGCCTGTCCTCCCGCCTGATCATCGAAGCGGATGGCGGTCAGCACGCGGAAAATGTGCAAGACGAGAGACGCGATGCCTATTTGCGCGCGCAGGGCTTCCACGTCCTGCGATTTTGGAACAACGAGATTTTCACCAACGAAGACGGGGTGACGGAGCGCATTTTCGAACTCCTCAACGCTCCCTCTCCCCAACCCCTCTCCCGCAGAGGGGAGAGGGGCTTTAGCGGAGCGCCCGATGGCCATGGCTGACCAATACGACCTCATTGTCCTCGGCTCGGGGCCGGGGGGCTATGTCGCGGCGATCCGCGCGAGCCAGCTCGGCCTCAGGGTGGCGATCGTCGAGCGCGAAAATCTCGGCGGGATCTGCCTCAACTGGGGGTGCATCCCGACCAAGGCCTTGCTGCGCTCGGCGGAGCTGTTCCACCAGATGAAACATGCCGAGGCTTATGGGCTGAGCGCAGGCGCGCCGGGGTTCGATCTGGGCAAGGTGGTCGGCCGGAGCCGCGCGGTGGCCAAGCAGCTCAACCAGGGCGTCACGCACTTGATGAAGAAGAACAAGATTACGGTTCACATGGGCGACGGGGTGCTGGCGAAAGTGGATAGAGTGGTGGTTACCAAGGAGGGCAAGGCGACCGAGCTCGCCGCCAAACACATCATCGTCGCGACGGGGGCCCGCGCCCGCGAATTGCCGTTCGCCAAGGCCGACGGGGAGCGCCTCTGGACCTACCGCCATGCGATGGTGCCCAAGACCATGCCGACCGCGCTGCTGGGCATCGGGTCGGGCGCGATCGGGATCGAGTTCGCCAGCTTCTTCAATAACATGGGGGCCAAGGTCACCGTCGTCGAAATGCTCGACCGGATCGTCCCGGTCGAGGATGCGGACGTATCCGACGCGTTGCAGAAATCGCTCACCAAGCAGGGTATGACGATCCTCACCGGCGCCGGGGTCGAGAGTTTGAAGGCCGATGCCAAGGGTGTCGCGGCCCAGATCAAGACCGCCGATGGCAAGACCAGCGAGCAGCGCTTTTCGCATTGCATCGTCGCGGTCGGGATCGTTCCCAACACCGAAAATATCGGACTGGAAAAACTGGGCGTGGCGATGGATCGCGGCTTCCTCAAGACCGACCCGATGTGCCGCACCAATGTGCCGGGGCTCTGGGCGATCGGTGACATCACCGCGCCGCCGTGGCTGGCGCACAAGGCGAGCCATGAAGGCGTGATCGCGGCCGAGGCGATCGCCCAGGCGCTTGGCAATACCGACGTCCACCCCCACGCGATGGACGCGAACACCATCCCCGGCTGCACTTACTGCCACCCGCAAATTGCGTCGGTCGGCCTGACCGAAGCCAAGGCCAGGCAAGCCGGCCACGAGGTCCGCGTCGGCAAATTCCCGTTCATCGGCAATGGCAAGGCGATCGCGCTGGGCGAGGTCGAGGGGTTCATCAAGACGGTGTTCGACGCGAACACCGGCGAATTATTGGGCGCGCACATGATCGGCGCCGAAGTGACCGAGCTGATCCAGGGCTATACCATCGGCAAGACTGCCGAACTGGTCGAACAGGATTTCATGACCAGCGTTTTCCCGCATCCGACCTTGAGCGAAATGATGCACGAGAGCGTGCTGGCGGCCTATGGCCGGGCGATCCACATCTGACGATGGATCCGCGCGGCCCGTCGAATGTTCAGTGGCGGTGAACCACAAGGGGTTGAGCGATGAACGGCTATCACGAGGACATTGAGCAGCAGACCAAAAGCAACATGGATTTCCGCCGCGTACTCTACACCGGAAAGAAGCTGCAGCTGGTGCTGATGACGCTCCGGCCGGGCGAGGAGATCGGGTCCGAGGTGCATGACGACCGCGACCAGTTCTTCCGCTTCGAGGAAGGCAGCGGCAAGGTCGATATTGACGATAATGTTCATGATGTGGTCGATGGCAGTGGCGTGATCGTCCCGGCCGGCGCGCGCCACAATGTTCGCAACACCGGCGACGCCCCGCTCAAGCTCTACACGCTGTACGGCCCGCCCGAACATAAGGACAAGGTCGTCCAGGCGACCAAGGCCGACGCCGACAAGCGTCACCACGACGAGGAGTGGGACGGCAAGACGAGCGAGTAGCCGGGGCACTTCCCGCCTCGACCCCGTTGACCGAACCGGCCCGTCCGGCTATTGGCCCGCTCGTCCGCGGACCAGCGATTCCCATATCGCCCCGGCGGACAGCTGAACATTGTTCCACGCCTCGAAGGCCCGGCAGGCCGCAAGCCCGCCGCAAGCCTTCGCGCTTTTGCGTGGGGCAAAGTAACCCAGAGAAGGTGAAGGCTTCATGCCGACGATTAACCAGCTGGTCCGCAAGGGCCGCGACCCGCAGAAGGCCAAGTCCAAGGTCCCTGCGATGGAGCAGAATCCGCAAAAACGCGGGGTCTGCACCCGGGTCTATACGACCACGCCGAAAAAGCCGAACTCGGCGCTGCGCAAGGTAGCCAAGGTGCGCCTGACCAACCAGCGCGAGGTCATCAGTTACATTCCGGGTGAGGGCCACAACCTTCAGGAGCATAGCGTCGTGCTGATCCGTGGCGGTCGTGTCCGCGATTTGCCGGGTGTGCGCTATCATGTGCTTCGCGGCGTGCTCGACACCCAGGGTGTCAAGGACCGTCGCCAGTCGCGCTCCAAATATGGCGCCAAGCGACCGAAGTGACCGAGCGGCCCGCGAGGCCCGCGTAACGTCATCCCGGCGCAGGCCGGGATCCAGCTGTTTGATCGCCCCGACCGTCCTATGGATCCCGGATCAAGTCCGGGATGACGGAAGGGGAGCAAAAAGGATTTGAAATATGTCCCGTCGTCGTCGCCCAGAAAAGCGCGAGATCCTGCCCGATCCCAAATTTGGTGATCAGGTGCTGTCGAAGTTCATGAATTCGGTCATGCTCGACGGCAAGAAGTCGGTCGCCGAAGGAATCGTCTATGGCGCCCTCGAGAGCGTCGAAGCGCGCCTCAAGAAGGACCCGATCGGCGTGTTCCACGAAGCGCTCAACAATGTGAAGCCGGGCATCGAGGTCCGCAGCCGCCGCGTCGGTGGTGCGACCTACCAGGTACCGGTCGAGGTGCGCGTCGAGCGCGCCCAGGCGCTGGCCATCCGCTGGCTGATCATTGCGGCGCGCGCCCGGTCGGAAAAGACCATGGCGGCACGTCTGTCAGGCGAATTGATGGATGCCTCGCAGAACCGCGGCAACGCGGTCAAGAAGCGCGAAGACACGCACCGCATGGCCGAAGCCAACCGCGCCTTCTCGCATTATCGCTGGTAACGGGTTGTGCCCCGGCGAAGGCCGGGGTCCGGTCTTTTTGAATTGGTCTGGACCCTGGCCTTCGCCGGGGAACTAAAGCCCCAAGAAGGGCAACGGAGTTAATTGTCATGGCCCGCAGCCATCCGCTCAGCATGTATCGCAACATCGGCATCATGGCCCACATCGATGCCGGCAAGACGACCACGACCGAGCGCATCCTTTATTACACCGGCAAGTCGTACAAGATCGGCGAAGTGCATGAAGGCACCGCCACGATGGACTGGATGGAGCAGGAGCAGGAGCGCGGGATCACGATCACCAGCGCCGCGACGACCTGTTTCTGGAACGACCACCGGATCAACATCATCGACACGCCGGGCCACGTCGACTTCACCATCGAGGTCGAGCGTTCGCTGCGCGTGCTCGATGGCGCGGTCGCCTGCTTCGACGGCGTTGCCGGGGTTGAGCCGCAGTCGGAAACGGTGTGGCGCCAGGCCGAAAAATACCACGTGCCGCGGATGTGCTTCATCAACAAACTCGACCGGACCGGCGCGAATTTCGAAATGTGCGTCGAAATGATCAAGGACCGCCTCGGCGCGCGTCCGGCGGTGCTCTATTTGCCGATCGGAATCGAAGGCGGGTTCAGGGGGCTGGTCGATCTGGTCGAGAATCGTGCGATCATCTGGCTCGACGAATCGCTCGGCGCGAAGTTCGTCTATGAAGAGATTCCCGAGGAGCTGAAGGCTTCGGCCGCGACCGCTCGCAAGGATCTGATCGAGATGGCGGTCGAGCAGGACGACGACATCATGGAGGCTTACCTTAGTGGAGACGAGCCCGATGTCGCGAC
>JANPMU010000005.1:0-1630 GCA_031427095.1 Sphingomonas sp. | reverse complement strand
TCGCTGCCCGTGTTTCCGCTGTCGGCATTGCTGACCGGAGCGGTCGCCGTTCTGTTGATGCGCCAGCCCGATTTCGGGTCGACGATCATCTTCGTGAGCGTGTGGATCGCGATGCTCGCGCTGGCCGGTGTGTCGCTGCGCGTGCTCGGTATCCTCGGCGCGGTGGGCGTCGTCGGCGTGGTCCTGGCTTATTTCTTTTATCCGGTCGCGACGGCCCGGATCGACGGCTTCCTGCTCGGCACCGGCGACACTTTCCAGACCGACAATGCGATGCGCACGCTGACCGCCGGCGGATTGTTCGGAATGGGTCCGGGCGGGGGTACGCGCAAATTCGGTCTGCCCGAACCGCACACCGATTACATCTTCTCGGTCATCGGCGAGGAAGTCGGGCTGATCGCCTGCCTCGCCATCGCGCTCATCTACATGACCATCGTCGCCCGGGTGCTGATCAAATTGCTCGACGAGGAATCGACCTTCGCGATCCTCGCCGCCGCCGGGCTCGCGATCCAGTTCGGTCTGCAGGCGCTGATCAACATGGCGGTCAACGTCCAGATCGCGCCGTCGAAGGGGATGACGCTGCCGTTCATCAGCTATGGCGGCTCGTCGATGCTGGCCTTGTCGATCGGGATGGGGTTGCTGCTCGCCTTCACGCGCCGAAACCCCTATCTCAATCGCTCGCCTTATGTCGTGAAGTGGAGCGGGGATTGCCTTCCGGGATGAATTTCACACTCGCCGCCGGTGGGACCGGCGGTCACATGGTCCCGGCGCACGCGCTCGCCGCAGAGCTTAAAGCGCGCGGCCACCATGTCATGCTGATCACCGACGACCGCGGCAGCCGCATTCCCGGCCTGTTCGACGGGGTGACGACGCACATCCTGCCCGCCGGTCGCCTCGGCGGTGGACCGCTCGGCTGGCTGAAAGCGATTCGCGCGGTCATGGCCGGCCGCAACAGCGCGCGCGCGCTCTATCGCGCCCACCGTCCCGACGCGGTGATCGGTTTTGGCGGCTATCCCGCGCTTCCGGCCTTGCTGGCGGCGAGCGCGGCCAAAGTGCCGACGATCCTCCACGAACAAAATGCCGTGCTCGGCCGCGTCAACCGCTTGCTCGCGGGCGAAGCGACGGCGATCGCGACCGCTTATGAGCGTATCGACCGGCTCGCTTCGCGCCACGCCGCCAAGACCGTAGTGGTCGGCAATCCGGTGCGCGATTCGGTCGCGCGGCTCGGTGAAGCGCCATTTCCGGCGTTCGAGGACAGCGCGCCACTGCGCTTGCTGATCACCGGTGGAAGCCAGGGCGCAGCGATCCTCGGCCAAATTGTGCCCGAGGGGCTTGCCCTGCTCGAACCCTCGCTTCGCCACCGGCTGCAGGTCACCCAGCAATGCCGCCCCGACGACATCGAAGCGGTGCGCAAGCGTTATGCCGAACTCGGCATCCCGGCCGAACTGATGACCTATATCGCCGACATGCCCGACAAGCTGGCCTGGGCGCATCTGATCATCGCCCGCGCCGGCGCCTCGACCATCGCCGAGCTGACCGCCGCCGGGCGCCCGGCGATCCTCGTGCCCTTGCCCTCGGCGACCGATGATCACCAGACCGCCAACGCGCGCGAGATGGCGCGGGCAGGGGGCGC
>JANPMU010000004.1:0-3391 GCA_031427095.1 Sphingomonas sp. | reverse complement strand
ATGAGGCGCTTCGTTCCGCTGATCATCCTGGTGGTTTTTATCGCCGCAGTCGCGTGGCGGCTGTCGCACCCGCCCGACACCGCCATCCGCAGCCATATGATCGGCAAGCCTGTCCCAAAGTTCGCGCTTGCACCCGCGCTTGCGACCAAAGCCGGGCTCACTTCAGCCGATCTCGCGTCGGGCGGCCCGCGCCTCGTCAACATCTTTGCCAGCTGGTGCGTGCCGTGCATCACCGAAGCCCCACTGCTGAGTGATCTGCATCAACAGGGCATCGCGATCGACGGGATCGCCATCCGCGACCGGCCACAGGACATCGCAGAGTTTCTCGCCCGCTATGGCGACCCGTTCGTCCGTCTCGGCGCGGACCGCGACAGCCGCGCGCAGATGGCGTTCGGCGCGTCGGGCGTCCCCGAAAGTTTCGTCGTCGATGGCAAGGGGGTGATCCGTTTCCATCATCTCGGCCCGATCACCGCCGCCGATTTGGCTTCAATCCGCCGTGCCATGGCAGACGCACGATGAGACCGCTCATCCTCGTCGGCCTCGCCCTGGCAATCGCCTCGCCCGTGCTGGCCGATTCGTCGCTGCCGCCATCGCCCTGGGCCTATCGCCAGCTCCCCGACCCCAGGCAGGAGGCGCGCGCCAAGGCGCTGATGGAGGAATTGCGCTGCCTGGTCTGCCAGGGCCAGTCGATCGCGGATTCGGATGCCGAACTGGCGGGGGACATGCGCGCCCTGGTGCGTGAACGGATTGCGGCGGGCGAGGCGCCCGGTGATATCCGCGCCTGGCTGGTCGAGCGCTATGGCGACTGGGTCAGCTACGCCCCCCCGGTCGAACCGCTGACCTGGCCATTATGGGCAGCGCCGATCCTGCTGCTCGGTGCGGGCGGCTGGCTGCTGCGGGCAAGGCTCAAGCGATGAGCGGCTGGCTTGCACTGATCCTGTTCGTCGCTGCGGCGCTGGGATTGCTTCGGCTGCTCGGGCTGCGCGGGGCGATGCTTCAGCTCGCCGGGGCCGCATTGCTGTTCGGAAGCGCCGGTTACGCGCTCCAGGGACGACCGTCGCTGGCCGGATCGTCCGGTGCCACTGCCGCCGCGACCGCGCCGCTGCCGTTGACCGGTGCGCGCTACGCCTTTTTCGGCCAGTTCACCGTCGCCGAGCGCTGGATGATCATTTCCGACAGTTTTGCCTCGCGCGGGGACACCGCCAATGCCGCCGGAATCCTCCAGTCGGCGGTGCGCGAGCATCCGCGCGACTGGATATTGTGGATCGGGCTGGGCAACGCCTTGTTCGACCATTCGCGGGTGCTCACTCCCGCCGCGCGGCTCGCCTTCGACCGGGCGATCGCGCTGGCACCGAGCCACCCCGCGCCGCGCTTTTTCCTCGGGCTCGCGCTGGCCCGCTCGGGCGACCGCGACAATGCGCTGGCGCTGTGGAAGCCAATCCTGGCTGACGCACCCCCGAACGCAGGCTGGCGCCCGCTCGTCGCCGGCGGAATTGCCGCGCTCGAACCGCCGCTCTAGGCTGCGGCTTCGAACGGCAGGTTGAGCGCCTCGGCGACCGCCCGATGGCGGATCTTGCCGCCCGAAACATTGAGCCCCATCGCCAGATGCGGGTCGGCCTTCATCGCCGCATCCGCGCCCAGATTGGCGAGCTTGAGCGCGAACGGCAGCGTCGCATTGTTGAGCGCGAAGGCACTGGTCCGCGCGACCGCGCCGGGCATGTTGGCGACACAATAATGAATCACGCCCTCGACCGAGAACACCGGGTCGGCGTGGGTCGTCGGATGACTGGTTTCGAAGCAGCCGCCCTGGTCAATCGCAATATCGACCAGAACGCTGCCGCGCTTCATCGTCTTGAGCATCGCGCGGGTGACCAATTTGGGCGCCGCAGCCCCCGGAATAAGCACCGCGCCGATCACCAGATGGGCTTTTTCGACCGCCGCCGCGATCGCCGCCTTCGACGCATAAGCGGTCTTGATCTGGCTGCCGAAAAACATGTCGAGCTCGGCCAGACGTTCGTTCGAAATATCATAGATGGTGACGTCGGCGCGCATCCCGACCGCCATCTGCGCCGCGTTGACCCCGGCCACTCCTCCGCCAAGGATTGCGACGCGCGCCGGAGCGACTCCCGGGACCCCGCCGAGCAGCACGCCGCGTCCGCCCTGTTCCTTTTCAAGATAATGCGCCCCGACCTGGATCGACATCCGTCCGGCAACTTCGCTCATCGGTTTCAGCAAAGGCAGCGCGCCCGATCGCGACGTCACCGTTTCATAGGCGATGCACGTCGCTCCCGATTGCATCAGCCCTTCGGCCTGCGGCTTGTCGGCGGCCAGATGGAGGTAGGTGAACAGGATGTGCCGGGGTTCGAGCAGCGCGATTTCCCGCGGCTGCGGCTCCTTGACCTTGACGATCATATCCGCGCCCGCGAACACTGCGGCGGCATCGGCGAGGATGGTCGCCCCGACCGCGCGATAGTCCGCGTCGGAAAAATCAATGCCGATCCCGGCATCGGTTTCGACCACTACCGAATGGCCGGCCGCGACCAGCTCGGCGACGGAGGGCGGGGTCAGCCCGACCCGATACTCATGGTTCTTGATTTCCTTTGGCACACCGACGCGCATCGCTCGTTCGCTCCAACATGAAGATTGCGTGGCGCTATACCGCCGCCTTGAGGCTTTGTCCCCCACGATTGCAGGCGCCTGGCGGCGGTGCTAGGCGTGCGCGCCGCCGCGTGGCGTGGAATATGGGGCTTTCATCGATGCGGCGTTTCTGCGTTCGGATAATAATCTTCCCGGCATGAATATCACCGCAACCGGAGGCGCCGAAGCCGAAGCCCCGCAGGATGGCGCACATGATGCTGGCCATGCCAAGGGCTCGCTTGCCAAACTGGCCGTCGGTGCGGTCGGAATCGTGTTCGGCGATATCGGCACGTCGCCGATATACGCCTTTCGCGAAACCTTTGCCGGGCATCACAAGCTCGTCCCTGACGCGCTGCACATCTATGGCGTGCTCAGCCTGATCTTCTGGTCGATGATGATCATCGTGACCCTGAAATATGTCACGATCATCATGCGCGCCGACAATAAGGGCGAGGGCGGCAGTCTGGCGCTGCTGGCATTGATCAACCGCTCGACCAGCTCGACCAAGAAATGGAGCGGTGGAATCGTGCTGCTCGGCGTGTTCGCGACCGCATTATTCTATGGCGACAGCATGATCACCCCGGCGATTTCGGTGCTGTCGGCGGTCGAGGGGCTGACCACGGTTGAGGCCAGCTTCGCTCCGTTCGTGATCCCGATCTCGATCGCCATCCTTGTCGGCCTGTTCGCGATCCAGTCGCACGGCACCGCCAAGGTCGGTCGGCTGTTCGGGCCGATCATGCTGATCTATTTCGTC
>JANPMU010000003.1:0-5743 GCA_031427095.1 Sphingomonas sp. | reverse complement strand
GGGGCGCGAACGAAACCAACCGAGGACATCGTAGGCCGCGCTGGCCATCGGGCCGCTATGCGCCAGGTAATAGCGGATGCCGTTGGCGATCATCCGCCAACCGCCGAATTGCTGGTTCAGGCTGAGCGGTCGCGACAGCCGGAACTGCATCGCCAGCGCACAATGTTCGCGCAAATTCAGGCCGACCTCGGGCTGATCGACCACCACTTCGATCCCGAGTGCGGTTAGCGTAGCGGCTGCGCCGACCCCCGATCGCTGGAGGATTGCCGGCGAGGCCAGCGTCCCCGCCGACAGGATTACGCGCTCGCCCAAGAAGGTTTGCGGCGCGCCATCCACCAATGCCGCGACCCCGATCGCGCGGTTTCCTTCGAACAGCACGCGATCCGCGGTTACCCCGGTCACGACCCGCAAATTGCGGCGCCCGATCACCGGCCGCAGGAAGGCGACCGCTGCACTCTGCCGCCGGCCGCGAAAGATGGTCGATGGACAATATCCGATCTTGGCCTTGCCATCGGGAGCGTTGATATCCGCCTGCGGATCGAGTCCCGCAGCTTCGCCCGACGCGATCAAGCGATCCATCAGCGGATGCGGCGGTGGTAGCGAAACCTTCAGCGGCCCCGACTCACCCCGGTTTTCGCCTGCGCCCAGGGGATGGCTTTCTGCCTCCGCGTAGATCCGGCCGATCTGGTCCCAGCCCCAGTCAGCGCTGGTCACTGCGGCAAGCGCGTCGAAATCCGCAGGCTGGCCGCGGACATACATCATGCCGTTGACCGACGACGATCCGCCGAGGGTCTTGCCGCGCAGCCAGACCGATGGCGGGGCATTGCTGCCCTGTCCGGCGCGGACGGGGAAGGACCAGACGTGCTCCGGATCGGCCAGAATTTTGCCGATCCCACGCGGCATGTGGATCAGCGGGTGCCGATCGGTTGATCCAGCTTCAAGCAACAGAACCCGTTTGGCGGGATCGGCGGACAGACGATTGGCAAGAACGCACCCCGCCGCACCGGCCCCGACAATGACGTAATCGTAAATGTCGCTCATCCGCCGGTAGTCGCCCCGTCTGTTGTCATGGCCATCTGAGGCCGCTGCGCGGCGACGGGCGGTAACGACAATCTCGCCATCGACGCTGGCTTCGGCCGGGTCAACGACGACCGGCAGCGGCGGTCTTCCCCGGCGCATCGTCCCAGACGATCGGCAATTCTGCGAGAGACATCACCGCGCCCGCTCGCCATTGCGGCTTGAAGCCGTCGGCGATGGCGAAGCGGGGGATCCGCCGCAAGAACTCGGTGATGAAGATCCGCATTTCGGCCCGCGCCAGGAAATGGCCGAGGCACAGGTGCGGCCCGGTCGAAAAGCTGATGTGCTGCCGCCGCTTGCGGTCGATGTCGAAGGTTTCCGGATCGGGATTGCGCCGATCGTCCATCCCCGCGAGCGTCATCGGCGCGACGATCATATCGCCTGCCTTGAGCGTTGCACCGGCCAGTTCGATGTCCTTGGAGATCAGGCGCACGCCATTGGTGACTGCAAAGCGGCGCATCGATTCATCGATAAAGCTGGGGATGGACTCGGGCTCGTTGCATAGCCGGTCCTGGATTTGCGGGTTGCGGGCCAGGAAATTGAACCCGAATGTCAACGCGTTGGCTACCGTGTCGAGGCCCGCCACGAACAGCAGGAAACCGATCGACAGCAGTTCGTCCATCGTCAGCGCTTGGCCGTCGATCTCTTCTGCGACGAGACGGCTGAACAGGTCGTCCTGGGGTTCGGCCATGCGGGCGCGGAACACGGCTTCGAGTTCGCCGAAAATCTGTGCCTGGAGTTCGATCCGCCGTTCCGGGGGAACATGGCTGAAAAACTCGGTTACCATTGCGCGGAATTCGATGTAGCGATCGAGCGGAAGCCCGGCGAGTTCCATGAACACCGTCACCGGGTAGACCGCACCAAGAGCGGCGAAATCGCAATCTCCGTCGGCCACGACATTGCCGATCAGCCGTTCGGCCCACCCCTGCATCATGCCCTCGAGATCCGACACCTTGCGCGGCGTGAAGTGCCGCATCAGCATCTTGCGGTAAGGGGTGTGCTCGGGCGGATCGAGGTTGATCGGGATCGCCATAAACGGGCTTTCCGTCTTGGGAATCTCGATTTCCTTGTTCGAGAAGTTCCCGGTGTCACGGATCACGCCCTCGATCAGATCGTAGCGCGTGACCATCCAGTGGCCGCCGTTGAGTGGGGTATAAAAAATTTCGGGCGCTTCGAGTTGCAAGGCCCGATAGCCCAAGTGCACATCCTCGAGCAGGCGCGGGTCGTTGTAGATATCGAACCGATAGACCTGTTCCGGCCTGACATGCGGCGGAATCGCGACCGCTTCACTCTGCATTATCCATCCCTCGTTTTTCTGACCTCGTGCGGATCCGATCGGGCAGGACCGGCGCGCGCTTCGGTGTCGTGTCGGTGCTTGAACTGCCCGATTGAACGCTACTTCCCATGAGTCTCGGTGGCTGTCAATAGAATCAGAATAACATTCGGTATTGAGAATATGGCGAGGGTTGAAGGGGCCTGCATGTGGTGCGCGCAGGCCAATCCAGATGCGTTGCCGCTCGCAGATCGAGTTGTGCGCATCTCCCCCATTGCACGGCAAGAATTTTCTGCATAAGAAACCGCATTCTCTATCGGAACGGCGACCGCGAAGCAGTCGGTGCGATTGGGCGGGGACATGATGTTTTCTGAATCTCACGGCGTGGCAGTCCCGAACGGACTGGTCATGGATGGCGAAAGCCGCACCGGCACGCACGGCGTTGCCGGTATGGGCCGCGCTGGCACCGCGCCTTCAGGCAGCGCGGCACCATGATCGTCGGCCGCATCGCCACGGAAACACCGAGCCCCGGCTATCGCAACTGGGCACTGATCCTGCTGGCGACCGTCTACGCGGTTAATTTCATCGATCGGCAGATCATCAGTGTGCTGGCGCTCGATATCAAGCGCGACCTTGGCATCAGCGATGCCGATCTCGGGTTTCTTTACGGCACCGCGTTTGGGGTGTTTTATGCGCTGTTCGGGATTCCGATGGGCCGCCTGGCGGACAGCTGGAACCGGGTGCGCCTGATCACCACCGGTCTGGCCGTCTGGTCGGCGATGACCGCATTGTCGGGACTGTCGCGCACCGGCGGGCAACTTGCCCTCGCGCGGATCGGCGTGGGCGTGGGCGAGGCGACCGCCAGCCCCTGTGCCTATTCGCTGATCTCCGACTATTTCCCCAAGGAAAAGCGGGCTTCGGCGCTCGCGGTCTACTCGTCGGGGATGTATATCGGTGCCGGCCTATCGCTGTTCCTCGGCGCGACTGTCGTCAAGCACTGGAACGCGGCCTTTCCCACTGGCTGGAACGGCCTTGTCGGCTGGCAGGCGAGCTTTCTGATCGTCGGCATTCCCGGATTGCTGCTGGCGATCGTCGTGGCCAGCCTGCGCGAGCCGGTGCGCGGCCTGTCGGAAGGATTGCCGAGCCCGGTCAGGGCGCACCCGTTTCGCGAATTCTTCGACGAACTTCTGAACATCATCCCGCCGCTGACGCTCGTGTCGGCGGCGCGGCGCGGGGGTGCGGCGGTTGCTGCCAATCTGATCGGCCTTGCGATCATCGCCGCGATTGCGGCAGCCATGATCGCGCTGACCGGCGACACCCTGCAATGGGTTGCAGTCGGGATCGGTGCCTATGCGATCTTCAGCTGGATCGCCGCGTTGCGCCACCGGGACCCGCCCGCGTTCGAACTGACGTGGGGAACGCCGGCATTCTTAGCCTTGCTGCTTGGCTTCGGGCTGATCTCATTCGTCAACTACGCCGTGATCTTCTGGTCGATGCCCTATGCCGAAGGCGTGCTTGGCGGCGACAAGTCGACCGCTGGCTTGGTGATCGGCGGGGGCGGTGCTGCAGGCGGGTTCATCGGCCTCAATCTTGGCGGACGCTTGGCCGATCACTGGCGCCGGACGAATCCCTCGGGCCGGGTGATCGTCATCCTGTTCGCCGCGCTCGCCCCGCTCGTGCCCCTGGCAATCAGCTTTACCAGCGGCAGCCTGGCGCTGTTCTACGCGTTGGTCCTGCCGATGACAGTGCTGTCGAGCCTCGGTCTCGGGGCGGCCGCAGCGACGTCGCAAGACCTTGTCCTGCCCCGCATGCGCGGCTTGGCGACAGCAGCCTATTTCCTCAGCATCACGATGCTCGGGCTGGCGCTTGGGCCATATACAGTAGGCCGCATCTCGACCTGGACCGGCGATCTTGGCACTGCGGTCCTGTCGCTCGTCGCGGTCATGCCCGTCTCGGCGCTGGCCCTGATCATGCTCTATCGCTGGTTGCCCACGGCCGAGGCAACGATCCTCGATCGCGCGCGCGCCGCTGGAGAACCGGTATGAGACAGAAGATTTTCGCCACCCCCGACCTTGCGCTCGAGGGCTTGCTGGCCGACGGGATCACCTTGATGTCGGGTGGTTTCGGCCTGTCGGGTAACCCCGAGAGCCTGATCGATGTGGTCCACCGTTCGAACGTGACGGGCCTGACGGTGATTTCGAACAACGCCGGGGCCGACCGGTTCGGCCTGTGGGCGCTGCTCGACAATCGCCAGGTGGCCAAAATGATCTCGTCCTACGTCGGCGACAACAAGCTGTTCGAGCAACTCTATCTCAGCGGCGAGTTGGAGCTGGAACTGACGCCGCAAGGCACGCTGGCCGAACGGATTCGTGCCGGCGGCGCGGGGATCCCGGCGTTTTACACAAGAACCGGTGTCGGTACGGTCGTTGCCGAAGGCAAGCGGGTGGAGCGCTTCGACGGCGAGGATTTCGTCATGGAGCGCTGGCTCCGCGCCGATGTGGCGCTGGTCAAGGCCTGGCGGGCCGATCCCGATGGCAATTTGATGTTCCGCAAGACCGCGCGCAATTTCAACCCGATGATGGCGACTGCGGGCCGAACCACGGTCGCCGAGGTCGAAGAGATTGTCGAGGCCGGCGCGCTCGATGCCGACTGCATCCACACGCCGGGCATATATGTCGACCGGGTCGTCCTCGCGACGATCAACGAAAAGCGGATCGAGCACCTGACCGAACGCGCGCCGGAGGCCGTTCGATGAGCTGGACCCGTCACGAAATGGCCGCGCGGGCGGCGGCGGAGCTGTGCGATGGAGACTACGTCAACCTCGGCATCGGCATTCCGACGCTGGTCGCCAATCATATCCCCGCCGGGATTGATGTCACGCTGCACTCCGAAAACGGGATGCTCGGCACCGGACCTTATCCGTTCACCGGTGAGGCTGATCCCGACCTGATCAATGCCGGCAAGGAAACCGTCACCCAATTGCCGACGTCGAGCTTCTTTTCCTCTGCCGACAGCTTCGCGATGATCCGCGGCGGACATCTCGACCTGACGATCCTCGGTGCGATGCAAGTCGCCGCCAATGGCGATATCGCCAACTGGACCGTCCCCGGCAAGATGCTCAAGGGCATGGGCGGGGCGATGGACCTGGTGGCCGGGGTTCGCCGGGTCGTCGTGCTGATGGAGCATGTCAGCAAGGACGGCAGCGCCAAGCTCGTCGAACGCTGCACTTTGCCGCTGACCGGCGTAGCGGCCGTCGATCTTATCATTACCGACCTGGCGGTGTTTGCCTGCGACCGCCACGATGGCTCGGGACTGACGCTGCTCGAACTGGCCCCCGCTGTCACGCTCGCCGAGATTCGCAACAAGACCGCCGCGGCATTTGCGCTAGGCCCG
>JANPMU010000002.1:0-7661 GCA_031427095.1 Sphingomonas sp. | reverse complement strand
GGCTCGTGGACACTATGCCCGGTCATCTGCGGCGCAAGGCTTGGCGATGCCCACATATGGTCGAGCCGTCGCCCGCGGTCGTTGGCGGTCCAGTCCTTCGACCGATAACTCCACCAGGTGAACAGCCGCTCGGGCGCGGGGATGAAGCTGCGTCCAAGGTCGATCCAGCCATGCGCCGCCTGCAGCCTGGCCAGCGCCTCGACCTCGATCGGCGTATGGCTGACGACATCGATCAGCGCCTTGTGGCTCCACACGTCGCATTCCAGAGGCGCAATATTGAAGTCGCCGACGATCAAAGTCGGCTCAGCCAACTTTTCCGACCAGCGGGTCATCCGCTCGATGAAGTCGAGCTTTTGTCCGAACTTGGGGTTGACGGTGCGGTCGGGCACGTCGCCGCCGGCCGGAACATAGACATTCTCGATCCGGATCCCGCAGTCGAGCCGCGCGCCGACGTGGCGCGCCTCGCCATTGTCCTGCCAGTCGTGGCGGCCCGCGTCGTGCAACGGCAGCTTCGATACAATGGCGACGCCATGATGCATTTTCTGGCCATTGAGCAGCTGGTGGGCATAGCCGTTGCTATGAAACAGCTCGGCCGGGAAGACATCGTCATTGGCCTTGGTTTCCTGCAGGCACACGATGTCCGGTGCCTGCTCAACCAGGAATCGCTCGACCAGCCCCGCGCGCGCGCGCACCGAATTAATGTTCCACGAGGCGATCTTGAGGGATTGGGTCACGCGTGAGGCATTAGCCCGCGTTGCGGTCGAGCGCCAAGGGTCTGTTTGTTGTTGCTCGCTGACGCTCAAGACGGCGAGTTGTTTGTTGCTCGCTGACGCTCGAGCCCGTACCGGCCCGCGCCCCCACCCGGCCACCCGATCAGTGTATTCTATGGGTGGCCGGGTGGGCGCGCGGGCCGGTGCGGGCTTGCGGACACGGACTCCGCGGGCCGGTGCGGTCTTGCGGAACGAAAAGGCCCCCGCTCCGGGGGCATGGAGCGAGGGCCGACCAAGCGTTTCGTCACGCAAGGTGGTCAGCCTGGGCCCGGGTAACAGGGGGGAAACCCCAAGCCAATCAGGCGACCACGTGTGTTTTTAGCTTATGCTAACTGTCGCCCCGATGAACAAGTGGTGAAAGGCTACGCTTTCTTGCGTGGTTTGGGTTCGGCAAAAGTGAACGCACTTTCGGGCACCGCGACATTGTAACGCTGGCCGCTCAATTTGATCGTGGTGCGCTTGTTCTGCGCGTCGATCGCGGTCCAGCCTTCGAGGACCAGACCGCCCGGCGCCGAATCATTCCTGACGAACGCCAGGATCAAGGTGCCGAATTCCGGGCGGCGCGCGTCGCGCGCGCGGACCAGCAGGATGCGAGCGTCCTTCGATCCGACGACCCGGGCAATGCGTTGCAGGTCGGGCTTGTCGGACAGCAGCACGGCGAGCGGCGACTTGGCGATCGGCCAGGCATTTTTCTGCCCGACCTCATAATCGACAAAGGTCAGCAGCTTGCCGTTGCCAACCAGCAGCATGTTGGCGCCATTGCCGTAATCGAACCGGATCCGCCCCGGCCGCTTCAACGCAAATGTCCCGGTCAGGGAGCGGTTCTTGGAGTCTGTCTGGACAAAGTCCGCGGTCATCGACTGGGCGGAGGCAAGATGATTCTCGACCTGCGCGAGCGGATTCGACGGCGCGGCGAGCGCGACCCCGCCCAGGGCAGCGACAATCGCGACCGGGGCGAGGGCGCGCGTCAGGGTCAGCGAAAACTTCATGGCAAACTCCTTGGATGGCGTGGGCGCGGCAATGGCGCTCGACCCTTGAATGCGGTGTGAACCCGGGAGTTCCGCCTGGTTCAGCTTAAGCGAGTTTCATAATGCATGCCCGTCGGGATCGATCAGCACTTCGCGGCGGCCGACGTGGTCGGGGACGCCGACCTTGCCGTCCTTCTCCATTCGCTCGATCAACCGCGCCGCGCTGTTGTAACCGACGCGGAGCTGACGCTGGAGATAGCTGGTCGAGGCCTTCTGGCTTTCGGCAACGATCTGCACCGCTTTGCGATACAGCATGGTTTCGGCGTCGTCCTCGCCGGTCGGCTGGCCGTCGAACAGATAGCCGCCGTCCTCGGGCTCCTCGGTCACCGCCATGATATAGTCGGGCACGCCCTGCTTGCGCCAATGCTCGGCGACCGCGCGGACCTCCTCGTCGCTGACGAACGGGCCGTGGACGCGGATGATCTGCTTGCCGCCGGGCATGTACAGCATGTCGCCCTTGCCCAGCAATTGCTCAGCGCCCTGCTCGCCGAGGATCGTCCGGCTGTCGATCTTCGAGGTTACCTGGAAGCTGATGCGGGTCGGAAGATTGGCCTTGATCACCCCGGTGATGACGTCGACCGACGGCCGCTGGGTGGCCATGATCAGATGAATTCCCGCCGCGCGCGCTTTCTGGGCCAGCCGCTGGATCAGGAATTCGACCTCTTTGCCCGCAGTCATCATCAAATCGGCGAGCTCGTCGACCACCACCACGATCTGCGGCAGCACATCATAGTCGAGCTCTTCGGTCTCATAGACCGGCTGGCCGGTGTCGGCGTTGTAACCGGTCTGGACGCGGCGGCCGAGCTGCGCGCCCTTGGCCTTGGCGTCGCGCACCTTCTGATTGTAGCTGGCGAGCGCGCGCACCCCCCAGCGAGGCCATCATCCGATAGCGCTCCTCCATCTGCTCGACGGTCCATTTCAAGGCGCGGATCGCCTTGGCCGGTTCGGTCACCACCGGCGACAGCAAGTGCGGGATGTCGTCATAGACGCTTAATTCGAGCATCTTGGGGTCGATCATGATCAGGCGGCACTGATCGGGCGTCATCCGATAGAGCAAAGACAGGATCATGCAGTTCAAACCGACCGACTTGCCCGACCCGGTGGTCCCGGCGACGAGCAGATGGGGCATCGGCGCCAAGTCGGCGATGACCGGATCACCGGCGATATTCTTGCCGAGAATCAGCGGCAGCGACATGTTCTGGTCTTCATAGGCCTGGCTGCCGACCAGCTCGCTCAGTGTCACCGCCTCGCGCTTCACGTTGGGCAATTCGATCCCGATCACGCTCCGTCCGGGGATGGTCGCGACCCGCGCCGACAGCGCCGACATGTTGCGGGCGATGTCGTCGGCCAGCATGATCACCCGGCTCGCTTTGATCCCGCTGGCTGGCTCAAGCTCGTACATCGTCACCACCGGACCGGGGCGAACCTCGACGATGTCGCCGCGGACATGGAAATCCTCAAGCACCGATTCGAGCAGCCTCGCGTTGCGCTCGAGCCCCGCGCGGTCGATCTGGTGGCGTCCCGCGGGCGGCGGCGGGGGCCAGCAGGTCGATGCTCGGAAGGATATAATCGTCGCCCAGCGCAAGGCTCGCCTGGACCCCGGTGCGTCCACGCCGCCCGCCATCACTTTTGCGTCCGCCCGCAGCGGCGATCGGGCGCGGCGGGTCGGCCACGGCCACCGCCGGGCGCGAGCGCGGCGGGGCGGCATTGGTCCTGGCGCGTTCGTCGCGGGTCTTGCGCGGGGCGGGGGTCCGATCGCGCGGCCCGCGCGCAAACCAGTCCGCGACCCAGCCCTTCTCGTCGGGCCGAAGCGCCAGACTGAACCAGGCCAGCACCAGTCCGGCGATCGCGAACAAGGGCAGCAAGGTCAGGCGCAGCGGACCCTCGATCGATGGATTGCCGATCTGGTGAAGCGCGGCGTCGATGCCATTGGCGCCGCCAAGCCCGAGCGCTCCGCCCCAGCCGGCCGGAAGTCCCGACACCGCGAATCCGCGCAGCATGCCCAGCGCAATGCCGAGCAGGACGACTCCGATCGCGCAAACCAGCAAGGCGCGCGCGATCCGCCCGGCGGGCTCGGCGCGCATCATGCGCAGCCCGGCCAGCGCGACGATCGGCAGGAATAGCGCGGACGCCGGACCGAACAGCAACAGCAAGGCGTCGCTGGCATAGGCCCCGGCGCTGCCCAGCCAGTTGACCGGCGGTCCTCCGGCGGCGGTGGTGAACGACGGGTCGATGCTGCTGTGGGTGATCAAGGCGATGCCGAGCGCGACGCTCAGCGCGATCAGCACCGCGCCGACCGTCCGGACCAACGCCAGCCGCAGCGAATCGCGCAATTTCTCGCGCCAATCGGGGCCCAGGTCCCTTTTTTGTGCCCGCCCGGCTGCGGTCGCCATGTTGATCTTCCCCGCTTGTCAGGGCGACAATGCCTCGCTGCGGACTCGGCGGTCAAGCGCCCGGCTGCGGGTTGGTCGTGATTGCGAGCGAAGCGCGGCAATCGGGCCGCACTGGATTGCCGCTTCGCTTCGCTCCTCGCCATGACGGACAATAGTCTCTATTCACCCGATCATGGACCGCGCAGACGTCATCATCCTGGGCGGTGGGCTCGTCGGGCTGACCCTTGCGGCCGCGCTCGATGCAAGCGGACTGACCGTGATCCTGGTCGATCCGGCCGATCCCGACGCCCGGCTCGGCGCCGCCTTTGACGGACGCACGACTGCGGTGTCGTCCAGCTCGAAGCGGATGCTCGACACGATCGGGGTCAGCGATCATTTTCCCGAAGCAGGCAATCCGATCCGGGCGATCCGCGCATCGGACGGGCTTGCTCCGGGTTCGCTGACCTTCGAACCGGGTGACGACGGCGAGCCGTTGGGCTGGATGCACGAGAACCGCCACTTGCGCGCCGCCCTACGCGCCCGCGCCGAAGCGGGCGGGAATCTGTGGCTGTTGTGGCAGACGACCGCGACCAACGTCGATCGCGGCGAGCATGGCGTCATGGTGTCGCTGGCCGATGGGCGGCGACTGACCGCGCCCTTATTGGTCGCCGCCGAGGGACGCAATTCGCCATCGCGCGAGGCCGCCGGGATCCGCCTTGCCAAGTGGAAATATGACCACGCCGCGATCGTCTCGACGCTTCACCACGCGCACGCCCATAACGATATCGCTTACGAGATTTTCTATCCCGCCGGGCCGTTCGCGCTGCTGCCGATGACCGATGACGCGGGCGCGCACCGCTCGGCGATCATATGGTCGGTCGGCAAGGACGACGCGCCGGGGCTGCTGTCCCTGAGCGACGCCGATTTCGCCGCCGAAGCCCAAGCCGCGATGGGCGGATTTCTCGGCCAGGTCGCGATGGCCGCGCCGCGCTCGTCTTACCCGCTCGGTTTTCACCACGCCGCGAGGATCACCGACCGCCGCCTCGCCTTGGTCGGTGACGCCGCGCACGGCATCCACCCGATCGCCGGGCAGGGCCTCAATCTCGGCTTCCGCGACGTCGCCGCGCTGACCCAGGTGCTGGTCGAAGGCGCGCGGCTCGGGCTCGATCTCGGCGATTCGACGCTGCTCGACCGCTACCAACGTTGGCGCAGCCTCGACACGATGATGGTCGCCGCCGCCACCGACGGCCTCACCCGGATTTACGGCATACGCGGCAAAACCGCGTCGGCGGTGCGACGTTTCGGGATGGGACTGATCGACCGCATCGGACCGGTCAAAAAACGATTGATGGACGAAGCGCGCGGCACCAGCGGGGATTTGCCATTGTTGCTGAGGGGCCTGCCGATCTAAAGGTTTTTGTCGGGTAAGCCCGCACCGGCCCGCGCTCGAGCGTCAGCGAGCAACACGAACCGCCCGCCGTCTCGTGCACAAGGGAGCATCAGAAATTATTGCAGCGTCTGGCCCATGTCGGCTCCGCCCGGTGCCAGCCGCTGGAACTGCATCAATTGCACCACCAAATCGGCGCGGTCGGCGAGGCTGGCCGCCTCGAGCAAGGCTTGCTTCGCCCCGACATCGAACGGTGCGATCTGGGCGATCGAATTGACCAGCATCTCGTCGTCCAGCCGCCCGACTGCGTCCCAGTCGACCGCCAGTCCGAGTGCATCGCCAAAGCGTCTCGCCTCGCGTTCGACCTCGGCCCGCTGGGCGAGGCCGAGCGGTTCCGGATCCTGATCGTCCGCCAAATCCAGCTCGACATCACCCTGGCGATAATCGGTGGACACATCGGGTTCGGCGATCAGGCGAAAGCGGTTCGACCCTTGCAGGACGATGTTGAACCGCCCGTCGTCCAACTCCTCGGCCCCGATCAGCTCGCCGATGCAGCCGACCCGGTACAGCGGGGGATGCTCGACTTCGGCCCGTTCGGAGATCTGCGGCTGGATCATTGCGATCCGCCCGGCCCCGGCCAGCGCATCGCGGATCATGTCGCGATAGCGCGGCTCGAAGATATGCAGCGGGATTTGCGTGCGCGGAAACAGGATCGCCCCGGCGAGCGGGAACAAGGGCACGCGCAGCGGTCGCTTGCCGGTCATGTGAACAACACCGCTGACAATCGTCGTCGCTGGTCGCGCGACCACGCATCGGCGATCCCCGCAGCTTCCATATATTGCAGCAGTTTGGCGCGCGCCGCGCCGCCATTCCACTCGCGGTCGCGGGCAATGAGGTCGAGTAAGGCATCGGCGGCGCCATCGCGGTCGCCCGCGCCCATTTTCGCGCTGGCCAGGTCGAACCGCGCCTCATGGTCGTCGGGGTTGGCCGCGAGCCGCGCCTCGATCGCGTGTGTATCGACATCGGGCACCGCGCCGGCCGCGACCTCCAGCGCCGCTCTGGCCCGCACCACCGCGGCAAGCTTGGCCGCCTCGGCCGGCGTGGAGTCGAGCAGGATGCGTGCCTCGTCGACCTGGCCGTCCGCGATCAGTGCGCGTGCCAGCCCGCCGATAACTTCCGGATTTGTCGGCGCCATGTCGAAAATCTGGCGAAAAATCGACACCGCGCGGGCCGCGTCACCCTCGGCCAGCACGGTCTCACCCATTTCGATCAAGGGTTCGATCTCGGCGGCAACCTCCTGCGCCTCGCCCTTGATCGGCAATTGCCCGAGGATCTGGTCGAGCGCCTTCTTGATCGTGTCGGCGGTGCGATAGGCGGTCATGTCGGCGACCGGCTGGCCCTGGAAAAAAGCGAATATTGTCGGGATCGACTTGATCTGGAACTGGGCAGCGATGAACTTGTCCTGTTCGACGTCGATCTTGACCAGCACCACGCCCTTGGCGGCATAATCGGCCGCGACCGCTTCGAGCACCGGGCCCAATTGCTTGCACGGCCCGCACCATTCAGCCCAGAAATCGAGAATGACGAGGCTGGTCATCGACGGCTGGACGACGTCGCGGTCGAATTTGGCGATCGCCTCGCGCTCGGCGTCGGTCATTCCAAGGGTCGCCAATTTTGTCACTCCACTCGAGGCTGTGATGAGCCATATGCGCATCCGCGCCGCATGCCACAAGCGCCAGCAACGCCAACCCTTAACGGTTGCGAGCCTCCCGGACCCATGCTAGCGCCCGCCTTCACCCGATCGGGCGTGCCTCAAGCGGCCACCCGAATCGACGCCGAGCGGGCGTAGCTCAGTGGTAGAGCACGACCTTGCCAAGGTCGGGGTCGAGGGTTCGAATCCCTTCGCCCGCTCCAGTTTCCATCCATGCCGGCGCGGTTAGCATCATTGCGATCGCCCTGAAAAGCATCGCCGAATCGGCGATGTAAAATCGTGCCGCAACGGTCCGGGCGTGGTTGGCCAAATCGCCAGGGGTGGCGTTGGGCGCGCTTATCTGACTAAGGGGCCCATGGCTTTTCCCGAACTTCCCGCGCTTCTCAGCGAAGC
>JANPMU010000001.1:0-9085 GCA_031427095.1 Sphingomonas sp. | reverse complement strand
CCCGGCCATGTCTTCCCGCTGGTTGCGCGCCCCGGCGGCGTCCTTGTCCGCGCGGGCCATACCGAAGCCGCAGTCGATGTCGCGCGCCTCGCCGGATTAAATCCTTCGGGCGTGATCTGCGAGATCATGCGCGAGGACGGGACGATGGCCCGGCTCGACGATCTGATGCTGTTCGCGCGCGACCACGGAATGAAGATCGGGACCATCCGCGATCTGATCGCATACCGCCTCAAGAAGGATCATATGGTCGCGCGGGTCGCCGAAACCCGCTTCACCAGCCGCCGCGGGGTCGAATGGGCCGCACAGGTGTTCCGCGACAAGACCACCGGCGCCGAACAGCTCGCGCTGGTCAAGGGCCCGCTCGATCCTTCGCAGCCGGTGCTCGTCCGCATGCACAGCCTCGATCTGTTTGCCGACGTTCTGGGCGAATCTTCCGAACGCGCGGGGTTGTTGGAAGGCGCGATGGCGATGATCGAGGCCGAGGGCGCCGGCGTGATCGTCGCGCTTCACGCCGCCTCGCCGGGATCGCTGTCGCGCGCAACCGATCTTCGTTCGGGCAAAAGCGGGGATAATAGCGCGGGGCTTCGCGATTATGGGGTAGGCGCCCAGATCCTCGCGGCATTGGGTATCCACGACATGATTCTGCTTTCGAACACGCGTCATTCGCCGGTCGCACTGGGCGGCTACGGCCTCGCGATCATCGAGGAACGTGGCATCGCGCCCATTGCCGCCGATCGCGCCGCCTGATGGCCAGGATCCTGATCGTCGAAGCGCGCTTTTACGCGCATCTCAACGATATGCTCCTGGCCGGCGCCCGCGCCGCGCTCGACGCCGTCGGCCATCTCCATGAGACGATCACTGTGCCCGGAGCGCTCGAGCTCCCCGCCGCGATCGCGCTTGCCGCCGATCATTATGATGCCTTCGTCGCGCTCGGCGTCGTCATCCGCGGAGAGACCTATCATTTCGAAATCGTCGCCGGCGAAAGCGCGCGCGGCTTGATGGCGCTGACCCTCGACGGGATGGCGATCGGCAACGGTATCCTGACGGTCGAAAATGAAGCCCAGGCGATCGCCCGGGCCGACCCCGCTCAAGGCGACAAGGGCGGCGACGCGGCCCGCGCGGCGCTCGCGATGCTCGATCTCAAAACCCGCTTCGCCCCCTAAAAGCTCGTTTAATCCAGCGCCAGCCAGACCTCGTTGCGGCGCAATGGCCCGGGGATCATCGGCGAACTATAGAAGGCATATTCAGGCTCGGCCTCGGCCTTGTCTCCCTCTCGCGCCAGCCAGCCACGCAAGCGGTCTTCCTGTTCTGCCAGCAGGCGGTCGTTGGCGCGCCCCGAAAAGCTGACCACCCCCACCCGCCGCGCGGGCAATGTGATCAATTCGACATTTTCGGGCGGCGCGGGAAGCCCGTCCTCTGACCGCCCTTCGGGCATCACGAACCGGGTCCGCCAGCCGCCTTCGACCTCATCGTCGAACAACGGCGGATCGCTCGCCATCGGGTCGCCCGAATCCTGCATCACCGGGACGGTCATCGCCAAAGGTTCGCCGCTGCGCGATTTGGCGAAGATATAATCGGCCAGCACGCGAAACGCTTCGCTCAGTGCCTGCTGGCGCGGTCCATGGGTGACGGTCTCGGCGACAATCATCACATCATAAGCGCGAATCTGGAAATCACCGTCGGTGCGCAGCACGCGATAATCCGGTTCCTCGGTCGCCTTCTCGCGAAAATAAAACATCGCCGCTCCGCCGATCAGCGCCGCTCCGGCCGCCGCCGCGCCCGCGATCAATCCCTTGCGCATCTCGTCTCTCCTCATCCACGAGGAGACAACCGGTGAGGTGGAAACGCGTTCCAACCGCGACCTCGCTGAGGTTCAGCCTGTCGCGCGAATCAAGCTCGCATCGGCTGGCGCGGGATCATCGGTATAGCCCGCGCCGATCGTGATCGGGTCGAACAAAGCGGGCATTGGGCGATCCTGGATTGCTTCATTGCCGCGCTCCTCGCAATGACCGAAGCCGGGCGCAAGCCTCAATGTCCTTGCGAGCGAAGCGAAGCCATCCATTGACCCTGACCCCGCCAAAACCCCACCGCCTCGCTTTCGCCGCGCTGATCGCCGGCAATGTTGCGCTCGCCTTCGGTCCGTGGCTGGTGCGGCTGACCGACGTTGGCCCGGTCGCGGCGGGCTTCTGGCGGCTGGCGCTGGCGATTCCCTTCCTGTGGCTGCTCGCCCACGCCGTCGGCCAGCGCCCGCACTGGCCGGGGCGCGCGCTGATCGCCCTCCTCGCGCTGGCCGCTTTTTTCTTCGCCGCCGATCTTGCCGCCTGGCATGGCGGCATCCGTCTGACCAAGCTCGGCAACGCCACCTTGTTCGGCAATATCTCCAGCTTCGCCTTTGCCGCGTGGGGGCTGTGGCTGGTCCGCCGCTGGCCCTCGGCGATCCAGACCGTCGCGCTGCTGCTCGCCGCCGCCGGCTGCGCGTTGCTGATGGCGGGAAGCTATGAATTGAGCCCGCGGTTTGTTCGCGGCGACCTCCTCGCTTTGCTCGCCGGGCTGCTTTACGGCGGCTATCTGGTGTTCGTCGAACGCGCGCGTGGGCTGCTTTCGCCGCTGCCGCTTCTGCTGCTGGTCACCGTCATGGGTGCGCTCATGTTGCTGCCGTTCTCGCTGGCCCTCGGCGAGACCATGTGGCCGTTGCACTGGACTCCATTATTGCTCCTCGCACTTGGCAGCCAGGTGATCGGCCAAGGGTTGCTGGTTTACGCCATCGGGGTGCTTCCACCGCTTGTCATCGGGCTTGCACTGCTCACTCAGCCGGCCATTTCAGCGCTGATCGGCTGGCTCGCTTATGACGAACGGCTGACCGGACTCGACTGGGTCGGTGCTGCGGCCATCGCGCTGGCTTTGGTCCTCGTGCGTCTCCCGACGGGGTTGCGCGGGGGCACGCCCAAGCCCAGATTGGCCACGCATGACTGATCCCAGCCCACTCGAAGCGCTGCGCGCGCGACTCGCTCTCGCGGTTGGCAACCATGCCGTGTTCGACGGCTGGACCGTGAAAGCCGTGGCAAGCGCCGCCACCCAGCTCGGCATCAACCTCGATCAGGCGGGGCTCGCGATGCCCAAGGACGCGTCCGGGTTGATCGACAGCTATGCCGCCGCGATCGATGCGGCGATGACGACCGCTTTCCCGCCCGAGCGGATCCAGGCCATGAAGATCCGCGAGCGCATCCGCAGCCTGGTCTGGTTTCGCATCGAGAGCATGGCCGAAGCCCGCGAAGCCGTTCGTCGCGGGCTGGCGATCCTCGCCATGCCGCAAAACGCCCCGCTCGCGGCGCGAATCGGCTGGCGCAGCTGCGATGCGATGTGGCGGCTGGCGGGCGACACCGCGACCGATTTCAATTTCTATACCAAGCGCATGACCCTGGGTGCGGTCTATGCTTCGACCCTGGTCGCCTGGCTCGACGACTCGACCGACGGCTTTGCCGATACCGCCGCTTTCCTCGACCGGCGGATCGACAACGTCATGCGGTTCGAAAAATGGAAGGCCGAATGGCGCGGCTCGGCGCTCCACCGTCCAAGCCTCAGCCGCTTCCTCGGGCGGCTCCGCTATCCTGCGCAATAAGAATGATTGCGTCCGTTCGGTTGGCGCTTTCAGGCAGGATGCGGTCGACATTCCTAGCCGGTGCCCGATCGCATTCGGCCCCTGAAGCAATCACGACTAGCTTTTCGCTGCCGTTATTGATAATCAGTCGCAATGACGGCGGCGACATCCCTCGACGATCTCAAGCTCGGCACCCGCGCGCACATCGCGTCGGTCGATTGGGCTTCGCTTGGCGAAGGCGAAGCGCGGCGTCTGCGCCAGTTCGGCTTTGACGAGGGGGTTGCGGTCGAGCCGCTCCACCTCGGGCCGTTCGGCAGCGACCCGCTCGCCGTTCGCGTCGGGCGGATGACCGTCGCGATCCGCCGCGCCCATGCGCGCGCTGTCCGCGTCATCCCCATCCCCCTTCCCTTGAGCGCATGACCCCAATCCCGCTGGTTGCAGTGGTCGGCAATCCCAATGCCGGCAAAAGTGCTCTGTTCAATGCGCTGACCGGAGCGCGCCAGAAGGTCGGGAATTATCCGGGGGTCACGGTCGAACGGAAAACCGGTCGGTTGACCTTGCCCGACGGCCGCCCGCTCGAACTGGTCGACCTGCCCGGCGCTTACGGTCTGGACCCGTCGAGCCCCGACGAGGCCGTGACCCGCGACGTGCTGCTCGGCAAGCAGAAGGGCGAGCGGCTGCCCGACGCTTTGCTGATCGTGCTCGACGCCGCCAACCTCGACAACCACCTCCGCTTCGCGCTCCAGTTGATCGATCTCGGGCTGCCCACGGTGGTCGCCTTGAACATGATCGACCTCGCCCGCCGCGACGGGCTCGAGCTCGACCGCGCGCGGCTCGAAGCCGAGCTTGGCGTCCCGGTGGTCGAGACCGTCGCCGTCCGTCGCCTTGGCACCGCCAGCCTGGCCGCGGAACTAAGCGAGCTGCTCCTCGTTCCGCGCACGATCCGCGCCGGCGCCGGACCCAGCCACGACCCGCTGACGCTCCAGCGCCGCGCCCGCACCATCGCCGCTTCAGCGGTGATCAGCGAAACTCCGGTGCGCCGCATCACCCACCGGCTCGACGCGGTTCTGCTCCACCCGTTTCTCGGGCCCGTCATCCTCGCCGCGATCCTGTTCGTGATGTTCCAGGCGGTGTTCGCATGGAGCGCGGCCCCGGTCGGCTGGCTCGAAGCTGGCATGGCCGCGCTTGGCCAGGCCGCAGCCGCCGTGCTCCCGCCCGGGCTGTTCCGTTCGCTGATCGTCGACGGGGTGATCGGCGGGGTCGGCGCGGTGGTTGTGTTCCTGCCCCAGATCCTCATCCTGTTCCTGTTCATCCTGATCCTTGAAGCGACCGGCTATCTGGTTCGCGCGGCCTTCCTGATGGACCGGCTGATGAGCCGTGCCGGGCTGTCGGGCCGGGCGTTCATCCCGCTTTTGTCGTCGTTCGCCTGCGCCATCCCGGGGATCATGGCGACCCGAACCATCGACGATCCGAAGGACCGGCTGACGACCATATTGGTCGCGCCGCTGATGACCTGTTCGGCGAGGCTGCCGGTTTATACCCTGATCATCAGTGCGTTCATCGCCAGGCGCGACGTGGTCCCCGGCATCGGCCTCCAGGGGCTCGTCATGTTCATCCTCTACATCGCCGGGATCGCCAGCGCCTTGCTCGCCGCTCTGGTTCTGCGCAAGACCGTGGTGCGCGGCGGCGGCGGGGTGTTCATGATGGAATTGCCCAAATATCAGATGCCGTCGGTCAAGGACATCGCGATCGGGCTGTGGCAGCGCGCGGCGATCTTCCTCAGGCGCGCCGGGACAATCATTCTCTACACGACCATTGCTTTATGGGCGCTGGCCAGCTTCCCGGTCGCCGGCCCGGGGCAGAAACAGAGCGACGTGTCGATCGCCGGCAAGATCGCCAGCGGGATCGAGGTGGTCGTCGCGCCGATCGGCTTCAATCACGATATCGCGCTCGCGCTGTTGCCCGCGATGGCCGCGCGCGAAGTCGCGGTCAGCGCGATCGCCACGGTCTATGCGATCGACCAGACCGACGAACAGCGAATGACCCAGACCCTTGAACAGCGGCTTCAGGGGCGCTGGCCGCTGCCGACCGCTCTGGCATTCCTCGCCTGGTTCATCTTCGCCCCGCAATGCATCTCGACGATTGCCGTCACCCGGCGAGAAACCAATGGTTGGAAATGGCCGCTGTTCATGGTGGCGTATCTTTTCGCGCTCGCCTATCTGGCGGCAGGAGCGACCTATTGGTTGAGCGTCGCTGCGGGACTCTAGGAGAGACGAATGGCGGGCAGTGTTAACAAGGTCATCCTGGTCGGCAATCTGGGCAAGGACCCCGAGTCGCGCAGCTTCGCCAATGGCGGCAAGGTCGTCAGTTTCTCGGTCGCGACGTCCGAGAATTGGAAGGACAAGTCGTCGGGCGACCGCAAGGAAAAGACCGAGTGGCACAATGTCTCGATCTTCAGCGAAGGCCTCGCACGCGTTGCCGAGCAATATTTGAAGAAGGGCTCGAAAGTCTATCTCGAGGGTCAGCTAGAAACCCGCAAATGGCAGGACCAGTCGGGCAACGACCGCTACACCACCGACGTCGTGCTGCGCAATTTCAACAGCGCGATGGTGTTGCTCGACGGGCGCGCTGAAGGCGGCGGTTCGCGTGGCGGCGGCGGCGGCGGCGGCGGCGATTATCAGGACTCGGGCTCTGGCGGTGGAAGCAGCTTCGGCGGCGGCGGCTCGAAGCCTCAATCCCGTCCGCAACCGGCAGCCTTCGACACCGACCTCGACGACGACGTCCCGTTCTAAAAATCCTCTTTGCCTAAGGCGGGGAGGCGCCGATTCTGCGAAACTGACACAGACCCTAAGTCTCTCCCGGCCCGCGCTTCAACTTGGCCAGCACCGCGAACGGCCCCGCTTCACTTTCGCTCAACACCCCTGCCGCCTTGAGCGCGGAATCGGCGTCCGCGCTGCGCGGGTACGGGTCGAGCGCCAGCGCCAGCGTATCCGCCAGCGCCCCGCCAAGGTCGATCGTGGCGCCGTCGTGGAACAGCATTTCGCATTGGTTCCCGCTCAATTCGACCTCCGCCTCGTCCCCGCGCGCCGCAACCGCCGGCTCGGGGACGAACTTCAAGTCGAACGCTTCGTCGATCCGGGCGCGGACCGGCTCGCCGCTGGCGACGCAGCTTTGCGTCAGCGCGGCCTTGATCCGGCCCGACGCGCGCACCTCATCGCCCTCGCGGGCCAGCGCGACATGCGCTTCGAACCGGTCGAGCGCGACCAAATCGAGCCGCTCGGCGATCGCGGCGCATTCGGCGGCGTCGGCGACCAGGTCGAGCCGCTCGCCATCGCGGATCCGGTCGAGCGTCATGCGGTGGGCGAACTCGGTCATCCTATGGCTCCGGCAATCAGCGCGTCATCGTCGCTCTTCGTCAATCGGTCCCACAGGCCACGCGTCGCCGCCATGCTGTGCGCCGCCGCCGCCTCGCCCGGCGGATTCCCGCGATACAGGCTGCGGACCAGCACAGCCGACCATTCCTCGTCGCCCGCGATTGCTCGCCGCCAAGCCCCGACCCGCCCGCCAAGCGCCCCGACCATCGCCCCGACCTGCTTGCCGATGGTCGGGTCGCCGATCCCGAGCTGGCGGATTTCGCCGTCCATGTCGGCAATGAAGCGCTCGGTCAGCTCGATCCCCCCGCGCTGCGCCGCCACGCTTCCACGTTCAAGCCGGACACTGACCAGCGCCAGCAAGGTGGCGAGCACGGCAAATCGTCCGTCGATCGAATCCGCGACCTCGCCGATGATGAACCAATGTTCGGCGCGGGCCTCGGCCATCACGATATCATATAAGGGCGCGGTGCGCTGGGGCGCCGAAAACAGCCGCGACAGCCATGCTCGCATCTCTCAAGCTCTTTCTGTTCGGGGCTTCGCACTTGCGCCTGTGCCCGTGTCCCGCATATTGAGGCGACCAGGATGCGGCGCAAGGCCCGCCGCCATGCAACGGACGCGCGCGGGTTCGAAGCGATCGTTCAGGAGAATTTTGATGACACGTCGACTTGGCAAGATCGCGATCGCGGTGGCCGCAGCTGGATTGCTTGCGGGCTGCGCGGGGATTCGCGAGCATCGCGGCTATGTCCTCGACAAGGAACTCGCCACGGGCATTCAGGTCGGGGTCGATAATAAGGATTCAGTCGCCAAGACGCTCGGCCGGCCCAGTTTCACCGGGCAGTTTGACCCCAATGACTGGTATTATGTCGCGCGCGACACCTCGGCCTTCGCTTTCCGCCGCCCGCGCGTGACCGACCAGACCGTTCTCCACGTCCGGTTCGATCCGGCGGGCAATGTTCTCGCGGTCAACCAGACCGGCAAGGAACTGGTCGCATCGATCAATCCGGCGAGCGGCAAGACCCCGACGCTCGGCCGCACCCGCAGCTTCTTCGACGAACTGTTCGGCAATATCGGCACCGTCGGCAGCGGTCTTCCGGCTGGCGGTTCGGGCCAATAGGCTTATCGGCGGCCCGGCCGGTCACACCAGGTCCGGCGCAATGCTCTGCCCGCGCTCGAGCCAGGCCGGTACGGGCAGGTTCTTCGAGCGCAGGAATTCAGGATTGAACAGACGCGACTGGTACCGCGTGCCATAGTCGCACAGGACGGTCACGATCGTGTGGCCGGGACCGAGCTGCCGCGCGAGCCGGATCGCGCCCGCTACATTCACCCCCGAGGAGGGTCCTACACACAGACCCTCATGTTCGAGCAGGTCGAACGCGACCGGAATCGCGTCTTCGTCGGTTATTTGAAACGCCGCATCGACCACCAGCCCTGCGAGATTCTCGGTGATCCGGCCTTGCCCGATTCCTTCGGTCATCGAGCTGCCCGCGCTTTCGAGCACGCCGCGCGTATAATAGCTATAAAGAGCCGCGCCCATCGGATCCGCGAGGCCGATGACCACGCCGGGTTTCCGCGCCCTGAGCGCCATCGCGACCCCCGCCAGCGTCCCGCCCGTGCCAACTGCGCAGATGAACCCATCCACGCTCCCATCGGTCTGTTCCCAGATTTCCGGGCCGGTCGTTTGCGCATGGGCATCCCGGTTTGCGACATTGTCGAACTGGTTGGCCCAAATGGCGCCCTGTGGCTCCGATTGGCCCAGCCGTTCGGCCATCCGCTGCGAAACCTTCACATAATTATTGGGGTTTGCGTATGGCACCGCCGGAACTTCGAACAGCTCGGCGCCCAGCAGGCGCAGCGTATCCTTCTTTTCCTGGCTCTGGGTCTCGGGGATGACGATCACCGTGCGCATCCCCAGCGCGTTGGCGACGATGGTCAGGCCGATGCCGGTATTGCCCGCCGTTCCTTCGACGATCACTCCGCCCGGCCTCAGCGCCCCGCGATCGATCGCGTCGCGGATGATGAACAACGCCGCCCGATCCTTGACCGACTGGCCAGGGTTCAAAAACTCGGCTTTGCCCAAAATCTCGCACCCGGTCAGCTCGGACGCGCGCTTCAA